>JBEEJP010000114.1:0-6111 GCA_041169125.1 Pseudomonadota bacterium | reverse complement strand
GGGCATGGGCAGCTGCATCCCCGCTTGCGCGACGATGCGCGCGTGGTGTGCGTGGAGCGCATCAACGCCCGCGAGTTAGAAGCGAATGATGCGCGCGTTCCCGATGCGGCTCTTGGTTTTGATTTGGTGGTGGGAGATGTGTCGTTCATCTCGCTCACCTTGGTCTTGCCCGCGTTGCTGCCTGTGTTGAAACAAGGCGGTGCGCTGCTGATGTTGGTGAAGCCGCAATTTGAATTGCAGCCCAGCGACATTGGCAAAGGTGGCTTGGTCAAAGATGAGGCCAGCTATGTACAAGTGGAGGCGCGATTGCGCGAAACCTGTGCAAGCTTGAATTTAGAGGTGTTGGGTTATTGGCCCAGTGCCATTGCTGGTGGCGATGGCAACAAAGAGTTTTGGATCGGTGCGCGTCGTGCATGACGCGCCAATACGTGAGATAGATATGACTGAAAACAACAGCTTGAGCATTGAGTTTTTCCCACCCAAGACACCAGAGGGGGCGGAGAAGTTGCGCGCGGTGCGCCAAGCGCTGTATCCGCTCAAGCCGCAGTTTTGCTCGGTCACGTACGGCGCGGGTGGTTCCACGCAGGCTGGCACCATCGCGACGTTGAAAGAAATTTTGAGCGAAGGCATGTCTGCCGCGTCTCACTTCTCTTGCATTGGAGCCACGCGTGACAGCGTGCGTCAGCAGCTCGCCGAGTTCAAAGCCATGGGCGTCAAGCGCTTGGTGGCTTTGCGCGGCGACTTGCCCAGTGGCTACGGTGCGGGCGGTGAGTTTCAATACGCCAGTGATTTGGTAGCGTTCATTCGTGCCGAAACAGGTGACGACTTCAGCATTGAAGTCGCCGCCTATCCAGAAATTCACCCGCAAGCCAAATCGGCCGAGGCTGATTTGCAAGCCTTTGCGACCAAAGTGAAAGCGGGCGCGGACTCGGCCATCACGCAATACTTTTACAACAGCGATGCGTATTTCCGCTTCGTGGAAGATGCCGACAAGCTGGGTGTGGAAATTCCCATCATTCCCGGCATCATGCCCATCACCAGTTCGTCGCAGTTGTTACGTTTCTCCGATGCGTGCGGTGCAGAAATCCCTCGTTGGATTCGTTTGCGCTTGCAAGGTTACGGCGACGACATGGCGTCCATCAAAGCCTTTGGCTTGGAGGTTGTCACAGACCTTTGCGAGCAACTTCGCGCAGGTGGCGCACCCGGGCTTCACTTCTACAGCATGAACCAAAGTGCGGCGACTTTGGCTATTTGTCAAAACCTAGGCTTGAGCGCTTAACGTCATCTGAGTTGACTTACATCAACGTTTGCGTGCGCTGCAATTGATCCGTATCAACGGATGACTTTTTGCTTTGCTGTGAAATTAACAGCACGGGAATAGACCCGAGTTTAAGGAAGCAAAAAATGAAAAAAATTCTGATCGCCGCTGCTGTGGGTATGTTGGTCGCTGGTTCTGTGGCTGCGCAAGAGTCACCATGGTTGGTGCGTGCGCGTGCTGTGAATTTGAATATGGCCAATGAGGTGACGACTTCTACTTTGGCAGGGTTGAACCTCAACGTGAATGACAAGACGATTGGTGAAGTGGATGTGAGCTACTTCTTTAACAAGAATGTGGCCGCCGAGTTGATTTTGACTTTGCCTCAGACCCAAGCCGTGTATTCGGGCACGAGCCCTATTGGTTCATTCAAGCATCTGCCCCCCACGTTGACTTTGCAATATCACTTCACAGACTTGAACGGTTACAAGCCTTATGTGGGTGCTGGTATCAACTACACCAAAATCACGGCTGATAAGTTGTCATCTCCCTATCATTTGGAATCGGACAGCTACGGCGCTGCGTTTCAAGTGGGTGTGGATGTGCCTTTGACCAAGCAAGTTTCTTTGAACTTTGACGTGAAGAAGGTTTACATCCGCTCGGATGTTTACTCTGGTTCAACCAATGCTGGTACCTTGAAACTCGACCCCGTCTTGGTCGGCGTAGGCGTGGGCTACCGCTTCTAAGCATTAGCCACTCCAAGCAAAAGGCCTCGCAGCGCGAGGCCTTTTTTGTGTAGAGAAGCCAACGATTAACCGCCCGACTCCACCACCCAGCCTCGGCCAGGGCCTCGCGCCAAAGCTTCTTCCACCACAGGCAAAGCTTCGTTGAGCAATGGCTTCAAGGTGTAGGGCGGGTTGACGATGAACATGCCGCTGGCGCTCAAGCCCGCGTCTTTGCTGCCTGCTTCGCGTCCAATGGCCAAGGTGGCGTGCAGCCAAGGCTTCTTGGCTTGGCTACACAAGCCTTTGAGCTTGCGTGGTAAGTCGTGAGCTTCGGGGCGCGGCACGATGGGGTACCACACGATGTAGGTGCCGGTGGCAAAACGCTTCAAGCTGTCTTGAATGCAGTCCACCACGCGGTAGTAGTCGTTCTTGATTTCGTAGCTGGGGTCAATCAACACGCAGGTGCGGCGCGAACCGCTGGTGGAGACCGGTGGGGGCAGCAAGGCCTTCAGTGATTCAAAGCCATCCGCGCGTGTGACGCTGACGGTGCGGCCTGCTTCGAGTTGCTGCACATTGCCCGAGAGAGATTTGTGATCCGTGGGGTGCAGTTCAAACAGTTTCAGGCGGTCGCGTGCCTCATGGCGTAGCAATTTGTGGATGATGAAGGGCGAGCCTGGGTAAATCTTGTGGCTGCCTTTGGCGTTGAAACTTGCCACCATCTCGAGGTAGTCGCTCAGGGCTGCCGGGCCTTTGAGGCTTAAAAGCTTCAAAATGCCTTCCGCCGCCTCGCCACTTTTTTCAGCATAGTCGCCGTCTAAACGGTACAGGCCCGCGCCCGCGTGCGTGTCCACAAACTGGATGCCCGCGTCTTTGTGCATCAAATGCTTCAAAGTGGCAATCAAGGTGAGGTGTTTGAGGACGTCGGCATGGTTTCCGGCGTGAAAAGCGTGGCGATAACTGAACATAAGGCGGGATGGTAACCCGCTCAATTGCCCGTTTTGGGGCAAATGAGCGCTAAGCGCTTGATTTTGCTTATAATGTTTGGCTCTGCAGCGTTTGAGTGGTCCCGCGGCAGAGGCTTTGAAAAAGGCAGATCCCACCTAAGAGGTTCTCAATAGAAGAACGCCGACCGTGGAAAAGGACCCTACAAACCAACTCTCCTTTTAGGATTTAACTATGTCTACATTCAGCGCAAAACCCGCTGACGTGGTGCATGAGTGGTTTGTGATTGACGCCACCGATAAGGTGCTCGGACGAGTAGCCAGCGAAGTTGCTCTCCGTTTGCGCGGCAAACACAAAGCCATTTACACACCCCACGTCGATACAGGTGACTTCATCGTCATCATCAACGCTTCCAAGATCAAGGTCACAGGTACCAAGTCTTTGGACAAGGTGTACTACCGTCACTCGGGCTATCCCGGCGGTATCACTGCAACAAATTTCCGCGATCTGCAAGCCAAGCACCCTGGCCGCGCCATCGAGAAGGCTGTCAAGGGCATGTTGCCCAAAGGCCCACTCGGTTACGCCATGATCAAAAAGCTCAAGGTGTACGGTGGTGCAGAGCACCCACACACCGCACAACAGCCTAAAGTGCTGGACATCTAAGGAGCTGACATGATTGGTGAATGGAACAACGGCACCGGCCGTCGCAAATCAAGCGTCGCTCGCGTGTTTCTGAAAAAAGGCTCCGGCAAAATCACGATCAACGGTAAAGACATCGCCGCTTACTTCGGCCGTCAAACCTCGATCATGATCTCGAAGCAACCTCTGGTTTTGACCAACAACGCTGAAGCGTTTGACATTCAAGTCAACGTGCACGGTGGTGGTGAGTCTGGGCAAGCTGGTGCAGTGCGTCACGGTATCACCCGCGCTTTGATTGACTACGATGCAGGCCTCAAGTCTGCTCTGTCACAAGCCGGTTACGTGACTCGCGATGCTCGCGAAGTTGAACGTAAAAAGGTTGGCTTGCACTCTGCTCGCCGCCGCAAGCAGTTCAGCAAGCGTTAATCCGCTTCTCTGTGCCAAAAGCCGCATGGGTTCGCCTTTGCGGCTTTTTTGTTTCTATGGCGTGCGTGTGGGCTTAATGTCCCCATCGGCAATAGCGTTTCTAGCCCAAGTGCTGCGCTATATCCGAGTAAAGCGATATACTTTTATGCATTGATTCAGGAGTCCTCATATGAGCGCAGTTGCCGAAAACGTCCAAACAGAAATGCCATCCCCCTTCGTCTTCACCGACAGCGCGGCAGCCAAGGTGGCGGACTTGATTGCGGAAGAGGGCAACCCTGATTTGAAGCTGCGTGTGTTCGTGCAAGGCGGTGGCTGCTCAGGTTTTCAATACGGTTTCACCTTCGATGAAATCGTGAACGAAGACGACACCACCATCAACAAAAACGGCGTGTCTTTGCTGGTCGATGCCATGAGCTACCAATATTTGGTGGGCGCTGAGATTGACTACAAAGAAGATTTGCAAGGCGCACAGTTTGTGATCAAGAACCCGAACGCCACATCGACTTGCGGCTGCGGCTCGTCGTTCTCAGCTTGATCGACAGACTCGTAGAGCTCAGGCTTTAAAAATTCCACCCAGTATGCGGGCGCCTTGTGCGCCCGTTACTTTTGGTAGGTTGCCAGGCAAGCCCAGCACGGTTTGACGAGCCAGCCACGCAAAGGCTGCGGCTTCGACTTGCAAAGGCGGCATGCCGCGTTCAGCCGACGACAACACGCGCACCTTAGGTAGGCCCGCCTGCAAGCGTTGCATGAGCAAGCCATTCAACGCGCCACCACCGCACACGATGAGCTCAGATGCATCGGCCGCATGGTGCAGCACATCGTTCACGCACGCACGTGCGGTGAACTCGGTGAGCGTGGCTTGCACATCGGCAGGGTTGGCATTGGCAAATCCGCTGAGTTGGTGAGCCAACCACGTGGGGTGGAACAAATCGCGTCCTGTGCTTTTTGGGGGGGCTTGGTGCAGATAGGGCTCGGTCAACATGGCTTGCAGCAAAGGCTCCATCACGGTGCCGCTGGCACCCCAAGCGCCGTCGTTGTCAAAGGCATAGCCGGTGTGGGCTTGGCACCAGTGGTCTAGCAATGCGTTACCGGGGCCGCAGTCAAACCCCAATACATCGCCATTGGCGTGCAACACACTGAGGTTGGCAATGCCGCCAATGTTCAGTACGCCGATGGTGCCCTGAGTTTGACCAAAGATGCCTTGGTGAAACACCGGCACAAGCGGCGCGCCTTGGCCGTTGGCGGCTACATCGCGGCTGCGGAAATCTGCCACCACGTCAATGCCTGTGAGCTCAGCCAAGAGGGCGGGGTTGTTGAGTTGCAGTGTGTAGCCCGTGCCATCAAATGCGCCCGGTTGGTGGCGCACGGTTTGGCCGTGCGCGCCAATGGCGGCTACATCGTTGGCGCTTGTTTGTGTCTCAGCCAACAGGGCCTGTACGGTCTGTGCGTACACGCGGACCAAGCCGTTGGCTGCCAGTGCGGCGCGGTGCAGTTCGTTGTCAGAAGGTGTGTTGAGTGCCAGCAGCTCTTGCTTCAGTGCTGGCGCAAAGGGCATGGCGTGATGCGCCAAGACGCGCGGATGTGTGCCGCTGAAATCAACCAGAACCCCGTCCACACCGTCAAGCGAAGTGCCCGACATCAGGCCAATGAAAAGCTGTGGTGATGTCGTCGCTGTTGACATTTATTCGGCGCTGCTCACTTGCCCGCTGGCCGCAGCCGCCAAGTCCATCTTGGCAATGGCTGCGTGGCGTTTGAATTGCTCACGCGCGGCGGCAGACACTTCCACCGCCACGCTTTGGCGCGCCATGGTGAGCGGGTCTTTGTGCTGACCATTCATGCGGAATTCAAAGTGCAAATGCGGACCAGTCGCCCAGCCTGTGGCGCCGACCAAACCCAGTGTTTGCCCTTGCATGACCGATTGACCGCGTTTGACGTTGATGCGGCTCAAGTGCGCGTAAACGGTGGTTTGTCCGCTGGCGTGCTTGACCATCACCACATTGCCAAAGCCGCCTTGCGAGCCTGCCACGTCCACAATGCCTTGGCCCACGCTGCGCACGGGGGTGCCTGTGGGCGCTGCATAGTCCACACCCAAATGGGCGCGCCAAGTTTGCAAAATGGGGTGAA
>JBEEJP010000113.1:0-6139 GCA_041169125.1 Pseudomonadota bacterium | reverse complement strand
CCGGTGAGCAAATCTTCGCTGTCTGCCAGCAAGGGTTGGTATTTTTTCTTTTGCTGAGCCAGCACCGCGTGATAGGGGTTGAGGAACACAAACTCTGGCTCGCCCTTGAGCAGCTTTTGCTCAAACTCAGGGATGGTGGACGACACGCGCAGCTCAAAGCACAGATGGGCGTCTTGCCCCACGCGTTGCAGCAAGGGCGACCACGTGGTGTAAATCTTGGCAGCCGTGAGTTGCGGCACCACATCAAAGGTGTAGACCTTGCCACTGTTGGCGTCGCCCAAGCATGCTGCAAATGCTGCGTGGCCCATGGCAACAAGACCCATGATCAAAGCAATGACGGTGTGTTGGCGTGCGCGCATGGGGCTCCCCCAAAGAACAATCGCTCCATTTTGCGTCAAGGCTGACGCTGATCAATTTGCGGGCAAATCATCCCCAAACAAGGACTCGGTATAGGGCTGTTGGCTGGTTTCTGGTGTTTGCAGGCGCTGTGCTTGCCACTCGTCCAGCTTCATCAATGACCCCACGCGCACACCTAGCAAACGCAGGCGACGTTTGAGGTCGACACGCTTGAGGCACACGCCTGCTGTTTGGCGAATGGCTGTTGCATCTTGGGTGTGTTGCGTGCGTGTTTGGTCACGTGTCACGCTTTGAAAGTTGTCGTAGCGCAGCTTGATGCCAATGGTCTTGCCCACATAGCCTTTGCGCTGCAGGTCGGCGGCCACTTGCTCGCACAAGCGCGTGAAGATGCGGCTCAGTTCCTCGCGGTCTTGGACGGCATGCAGGTCACGCTCAAACGTGGTCTCGCGGCTGATGCTGACGGGCTCGCTCTCAGTCTCCACAGGGCGGTCGTCTTTGCCGTGGGCTGCGTCATGCAGCCACGCGCCGTAGCTTTTGCCAAAGTGCTGCATCAGCCACACGCGCTCGCGTTGGGCCAAGTCGCCAATGGTGTGAATGTCGTGCTTGGCCAGCTTGGCCTCAGCCTTGGGGCCAATGCCGTTGACCTTGCGGCAAGGCAGTGGCCAGATGAGGCTTTGCACATCGTCTTCGGTGACGATAGAAATGCCATTGGGCTTGTTGAACTCGCTCGCCATTTTGGCCAGCAGCTTGTTGGGCGCCACACCCACCGAGCAGGTGAGGCCGGTGTCATCAAAAATCGCTTTTTGAATCAGACGCGCCAACACGCGTCCCCCTTCGCGCTGTCCGCCGGGCACATGGGTGAAGTCGATGTACACCTCGTCCACGCCACGGTTTTCCATCACAGGGGCAATCTCGGTGATGATGGCTTTGAAACGCTGCGAGTAATGGCGGTATTGGTCAAAGTCGACGGGCAGCAAAAACGCATCGGGGCAGAGCTTGGCGGCCTTCATCACCCCCATGGCAGAGCCCACACCAAATTGCCGTGCGGCATAGGTGGCGGTGGTGATGACGCCGCGCCCCGTGTAGCCCGCAATGCGAGGAAAGAAGTCCAGGGGAATTTCGTGAAGCTTCTCCTCTGACCAGTCGTAGTCGGGCTGCTCGGCGCGCAGTCGCGCCAGCATGTCGTCGACTTTGCGGCGCCCCCCACCAATCACCACCGGCAAGCCCTTGAGCTGCGGATAGCGCAGCAACTCGACCGAGGCGTAAAACGCGTCCATGTCGAGGTGGGCAATGCGGCGGGGCAGGGCTTCACTCATAATCGCAGCCACTTGTCATTCAAAGGAGAAACCATGCCGACCATTCGCGTTGAACTGCTCGAGGGCCGTACACCCGAACAGAAAAAACAACTGGCCCAAGCGCTCACCCAAGCGTGTGAAAAAACCTTGGGCAGCAAGCCCGATAGCGTGGATGTGTTGTTCTTTGACATTCCGCGTCACGATTGGGCCACGGGTGGTGTGCCTTGGAGCGAGAAGCTTTAAATCGCTTTTTGCACCAGCCAGCCTTTGAACAGCAAAGGCTGGCGGGGCTTGCCATCACGCGGGCCGTTGTCTTTGTTTTCCACGCTGATGGCCAGGCTTTGCGCACCTTCTAGTGCTTGGGTGGGCACATCGAGTTGTTGGGTTTTGTATTTGTTGGTGAGCACCCCCAACATGCGGGGGGCATCGCCTTCGGTGAGGGCCCACACATGCAAGGCCTGTTCGCGGCCTTCTTTCACGTCATTCAAGCGTTGCACTTGCAGCTTTTGATTTTTGGGGTCGTAGGTCAGCAGCATGGCGGGCGCTTGGGCTTCGTCTAGCAACACAGACACATCACGCACCTGCGGAATTTCAACCAACTTGGCTTCGAGGTGGTGAATTTGCGCCTTGAACTGCTCGTACATGCTCGCGCCCAAAGCCCAGCCAAGCAAAACAACGAGGGCTAGAAAAATACTCAGGGCGCGCCACCAAGCGCTCACGCCTGTGGAAGTGGGGGAGTTCGTTTCAGTCATCCCCCAAGTATCCCCTAGCCCCCAAGGGCCGAGCTGACATGGCTCAAGCGGTGGGGTATGTGCCGGGAATCAGAATGCCCTTGTCCACATTTTGAATGTTGGTGTGGCCGCAAAAGGCCATGGTCACGTCCAACTCCTTGTGGATGATTTGCAGCGCTTTGCTCACGCCTTCTTCACCCATGGCGCCCAAGCCATAAACCATCGCACGCCCAATGAGCGTGCCGCGTGCGCCCAAAGCCCACGCTTTGAGCACGTCTTGGCCGGAGCGAATGCCGCCGTCCATCCACACCTCAATTTGGTCGCCCACGGCCGCCACGATGGCGGGCAGCGCTTCGATGCTGGACTGCGCACCGTCGAGCTGACGACCGCCGTGGTTGCTCACCACAATGGCGTCAGCGCCGCTGCGGGCGGCCAACACGGCATCTTCTACATCTTGAATGCCTTTGAGGATGAGCTTGCCGCCCCACTGTGCCTTGACCCAAGCCACATCGTCCCACGACAGGCGCGGGTCAAACTGCTCGTTGGTCCAAGAGGAGAGCGATTTCATATTGCTCACGCCCTTCACATGACCCACCAAGTTGCCAAAAGTGTGGCGGCGTGTGCCGGCCATACCGATGCACCAGCGTGGCTTGGTCATGAGGTTGATGATGTTGGCAATCGTGGGGCTAGGTGGTGCAGTCAGGCCGTTTTTCAGGTCTTTGTGGCGTTGGCCAATCACTTGCAAATCCAGCGTCAGCACCAAGGCGCTGCACTTGGCTTTGCGGGCGCGCTCAATCATGTTGGCCATGGCTTCGCGGTCGCGCATCATGTAGAGCTGGTACATGAAGGGGGCGTTGGTGTGGGCCGCCACGTCTTCCATCGAGCAAATGCTCATCGTCGACAAGATGAAGGGGATGCCAAATTTTTCGGCGGCACGCGCGGCCTTGATTTCACCATCGGCGCTTTGCATGCCTGTCAGGCCCACAGGGGCAATGGCCACGGGCATCTTCACGTCTAACCCAACCATCTTTGTGGCGGTGGTGCGGTTTTCCATGTTCACAGCCACACGTTGACGGAGTTTGATTTTTTGGAAATCGGCTTCGTTGGCGCGGTACGTGCCCTCGGTCCAGCTGCCGGAGTCGGCATAGTCGTAGAACATGCGGGGCACGCGTTTCTCGGCCAAAACGCGCAGGTCTTCAATGTTGGTAATCACGGGCATGCAAGGTCTCCTAAATTTGAGACGATGGTAGCCCGTGGTGCGCAAAACCCCTGTGAAGAGTGCGACAGCAGGGTTGAAATAATTTAAAGCGAGCGTCTCAGAGGGCTTCGACCACCACTTGCGGCAGCAATTGGTGCACATCCGCCGCTTGGCTGAGTGAGGTGCCGGGCACCAATAACGCTGCGGCCCCAGCGGCCATGCCGTATTGAAAAGCCTTGACCAAGCGATCCCCTCGGGCCAGCGCCCAGACCATGCCGCCCACAAAACTGTCGCCCGCGCCAATGGTGGTTTGTACCGCGACTGGAATGCTGCGTGCCTGCCAAGCCTCGGTGGCACTCACCACCAGGGCCCCTTGCTCACCCAAGGACACGGCCACGATGTGGGCTTGTCCGCGCTCAATCAAGTGCCGCGCGGCGGCAAGTTGGCTGTGGGTGTCTGGCAGGGCTTGGCCGGTCAGGTCACGCAGCTCACGCAAGCTGGGTTTGAACACATACACGCCGACTTTGAGCGCCTCGGTCAATGCGGGGCCATTGGTGTCGAGCACCACGCGCACGCCGTGCTGTTTGGCCAAGTCCGCTAGACGTGCATAAAAGTTGTCAGGGATGCCCGGCGGCAAGCCACCACTGATGACCAAAAACTGTTTGGGCAGGTGCTGCGCCACATACTCAAAGCAAGCCTCTAGCTCTGCGTCTGTGACACGTGGGCCGGGCAAGACAAAACGAAAGTCGTTGCCGCTGGCGGTTTCGTGTACCGAAAAACTCTCGCGTGTTTCCTCAGCGATTGGCATCACATGGCAGCGCACTTTCTCAGCGTTCATCAGCTTGTGGTGGCGTTCCCCGGTGACGCCTCCCGCCAAATACACTGCCACGCAGTTGGCGCCCAAGCGGTGCAGCACACGTGCCACGTTCACGCCACCACCGCCTGGGTGTTTGAGCGTGGGGCCGCAGCGCATTTTGTGGGTGTCGCTCACGTGGTCAATGCTGGTGAGTACATCCAACGCAGGGTTGAGGGTGACGGTGAGGATGTCGGTCATGTGTTGGGTGTGGTTTGATGGCGCAGCCACAAAGCATAGGTGAGGTAGCCCACGATGATGGCATTGAGCACCACGATGAAGGCGTTCATCCATGAGGGGTCATGGATGAAGTGCATCACCTCAAACGGGATGTAAATGCCGCCCGAGAGCGCGCCCAAATATTCGCCCCATGCTTTGCCTAGCCAAAGCCCTGTGGCTTCGATGAAACGCAGTGCAATGTAGGCCGAGGCCAGCATCACCAACATGTGCACATCGGTGTCTGGCAGTAGGTCTGCGTAGTGCAACAGCAGGGACGGGTAGTGCGCTTCGGGGTCAAGGCCAAAGCGCCCCATCAGGGCCAAGGCCACGGCGCGCACATCGCGGTGCAGCAGATCGAGCACGCCGATCAAGCCAGCCAACGCGGCCAAGCCTTTGGTCGCTTCAAAGATCGCGATAGCCTGAATGGCGCTGCGCGGATCTTTGGTGTTTGACATGTCAGCCGAGGCGTTGATGGTGACGCGCAATCTGCGCACGCACTTGCACGGGTGCTGTGCCGCCTAGCGTGTTGCGAGCATTGAGCGAGCCGTGCAAGCTCAGGCAGTCGTACACGTCTTTGTCGATGGACGGATGAAAACCTTGCAGCACTTCAAGGGGCAGCTCAGACAAGTCGCAGTTGTGGCTGGCAGCGGCCTTCACCGCGTGGGCCACGGTTTCGTGGGCATCGCGGAAGGGTTGGCCTTTTTTCACCAAGTAGTCGGCCAAGTCGGTGGCGGTGGCAAAGCCTTTTTTGACGGCGTCTTCCATGGCTTGCGCGTTGACGGTGATGCCGCCTTCTTTGTGGCCCGTGGCGGGGTTGACTTGACCGCCCACCATTTCGCTGAAGATGCGCAGCGTGTCTTTGAGCGTGTCCACCGTGTCAAACAAAGGTTCTTTGTCTTCTTGGTTGTCTTTGTTGTAGGCCAAGGGCTGGCCCTTCATCAAAGTGATGAGACCCATCAAGTGGCCCACCACACGGCCTGTTTTGCCGCGTGCGAGTTCGGGCACGTCGGGGTTTTTCTTTTGCGGCATGATGCTCGAGCCGGTGGTGAAGCGGTCGGCAATTTTGATGAAGCCAAAGTTTTGGCTCATCCACAAAATCAGTTCTTCGCTGAAGCGGCTGATGTGCACCATGCACAGTGAGGCGGCAGCGGTGAACTCAATCGCGAAGTCGCGATCGCTCACGCCGTCCAAGCTGTTTTGGCAGACTTGTGCGTGGCCTTGTTCATCGACCATGCCCAACGTGCGCGCCACGCGTTCGCGGTCCAGCGGGTAGGTGGTGCCGGCCAAGGCGGCTGACCCGAGGGGCAAACGGTTGGTGCGGCGGCGCACATCGCTCATGCGTTCGGCGTCGCGGGCAAACATTTCCACATAGGCCAACAGGTGGTGCGCAAAGCTCACGGGTTGCGCCACTTGCAAGTGGGTGAAGCCGGGCAAGATGACATCCACGTTTTTCTCGGCCACATCGACCAGCGACTTTTGCAAGTCG
>JBEEJP010000112.1:0-6287 GCA_041169125.1 Pseudomonadota bacterium | reverse complement strand
CTTGACGCGTCTTGTTGTAAACCAGTTTGAGTTCGTTGATCACGTTCCCAGCGTTGTCGGTCGCAGACTTCATCGCAACCATACGGGCCGATTGCTCGGACGCCATACTTTCAGCCACGGCTTGATAAACCATGGCCTCTACGTAGCGGAGCAACAATTCGTCAATGACGGTTTGTGCATCGGGTTCGTAGATGTAGTCCCAAGTGCTGTGCACTTCGTGCGTTTTCAGCACATCGGCCGACAAAGGCAGAAGTTGCTCAACCACAGACTCTTGCTTCATCGTGTTGATGAAACGTGTGTAGCACAGGTTGACCGAATTGATCTCACCGTTGACATACGCGTCCAACAACACTTTGACGGGGCCAATGAGTTTCTCCAGATGTGGCGTGTCACCCAATTGGGTGGCTTGAGCCACAACTTTGACGCCAGAGCGATTCAAGAAACCCAGACCCTTGTTACCAATGGCCACGGCCTGTGCTTTGTGACCTGTCGTTTGCAAGTCACGCAGCTTGTTGGACACCATACGCAACACGTTGGTGTTCAAACCGCCGCACAAGCCTTTGTCTGTGGTGACAACGATAAAGCCTTCATCCTTGGCGTGGTTCACTTCCATGAAGGGGTGAACGTACTCAGGATTGGCCTTGCCGAGGTTAGCCGCGACATGACGAATCTTCTCGCTGTAAGGGCGAGCCGCACGCATGCGGTCTTGCGCCTTACGCATCTTAGACGCGGCCACCATTTCCATGGCCTTTG
This sequence comes from Pseudomonadota bacterium, assembly GCA_041169125.1. Classification (GTDB taxonomy): domain Bacteria; phylum Pseudomonadota; class Gammaproteobacteria; order Burkholderiales; family Burkholderiaceae_C; genus Limnohabitans. The sequence continues at coordinate 5,534 of JBEEJP010000112.1, read as the reverse complement.
TGATCTTCTTGGTGTTTTCCACCGATTTGATCTTGCCGCGAATTTCCTTACCTGCTGCCATTTGAGGCTCCTTGTGTCAGGTACGGATTAAGCGAAGGTTTTCTTGAACGCAGTCAAGGCTGCGGTCAGTTCGGCCTCGGCATCTTTGTCCATGGCTTTGTCGGCTTCGAGTTTGGCCAACAAAGCAGCGTGCTTGTCTTTGAGGTAAGCATGCATTTCATATTCAAAGTGCAGAACTTGTTTGACTTCGATGTCGTCCATGTAGCCTTTGTTCACCGCAAACAGGGTGGCACCCATGATGCTGATGGACTGTGGGCTGTACTGAGCTTGCTTGAGCAATTCAGTCACGCGAGCACCGCGATCGAGCTGTTTACGTGTGGCTTCGTCGAGGTCAGAAGCGAACTGCGCAAACGCGGCCAATTCACGGTACTGCGCCAAGTCGGTACGGATACCACCGGACAAGTTCTTGACCAATTTTGTTTGCGCTGCACCACCCACGCGAGACACTGAAATACCAGCGTTGATCGCAGGACGAATACCTGCGTTAAACAACGAGGTTTCCAAGAAGATCTGGCCGTCCGTGATCGAAATCACGTTGGTTGGCACGAATGCAGACACGTCACCGGCTTGGGTTTCAATGATTGGCAATGCAGTCAATGAACCTGTTTTGCCTTTGACGGCGCCTTTGGTGAAGGCTTCGACGTAGTCGGCGTTCACGCGGGCAGCGCGCTCGAGCAAACGGCTGTGGAGATAGAACACGTCGCCAGGGTAAGCTTCGCGGCCTGGTGGGCGACGCAACAGCAATGACACTTGGCGGTAAGCCACAGCTTGCTTAGACAAATCGTCATACACGATCAAGGCGTCTTCGCCACGGTCGCGGAAGTATTCGCCCATCGTGCAACCTGAGTAGGCTGACACGTATTGCATCGCTGCAGATTCAGAAGCAGAGGCAGCCACCACAATGGTGTATTCCATCGCGCCAGCTTGCTCCAAGGCGCGCACCACGTTTTTGATCGACGAGGCTTTTTGGCCAATCGCGACGTAAACGCAGGTCATGTTTTGACCCTTTTGGTTGATGATGGCGTCAATCGCGACAGCTGTCTTACCCGTTTGACGGTCACCAATGATCAATTCACGTTGACCACGGCCCACGGGCACCATGGAGTCAACAGACTTGAGACCGGTTTGCATGGGTTGGCTCACAGATTCGCGAGCGATAACGCCAGGCGCGACCTTTTCGATCACGTCAGTCATCTTGGCATTGATGGGACCTTTGCCGTCAATCGGCTGACCCAATGCGTTCACCACGCGGCCAATCAGTTCGGGGCCGACGGGCACTTCCAAAATGCGACCGGTACATTTGACGATGTCGCCTTCAGAGATGTGCTCGTACTCACCCAAGATCACAGCACCGACCGAGTCACGCTCGAGGTTCAGGGCCAGACCGAATGTATTGTTGGGAAATTCCAACATCTCGCCTTGCATCACGTCAGACAGACCGTGCACGCGAACGATACCGTCAGTCACCGACAAAACGGTGCCTTGGTTACGAATGTTAGCGTCATTGGCCAAACCTTCGATACGGCTCTTAATCAGCTCAGAGATTTCTGCTGGATTGAGTTGCATGACTCTTTCCTTCTTTCTTGTTAGGGCTGACAGGCCTTAGGCCGTCAGCGCAACTTTCATTTGATCTAAACGGGCTTTGACAGAAGTGTCGAGCACTTCGTCACCCACCACCACGCGAATACCGCCAATCAGCTCAGGCTGCAAGGCCACAGAGACGTTGAGTTTGCGTGCAAAACGCTTTTCAAGAGCAGCCTTCACATCAGCCAAGGCTGCTGCGTCGATGTCAAAAGCGCTGTACACCACAGCGTCTGCCGTACCGCCTTGCGCATTGACATGGGCGCGGAATTGCGCAGCCACTTCGGGCAACGCGCTCAGGCGACCGTTGTCAATCACGGTGCGCAAAAAGTTTTGCGCAGCAGTTGGCAATTTGGATTTGGCAACACCTGAAATCAAATCAAACACTTGGCTTGATGTGACTTTGGGGCTATCCGCAAATTGCAGCAGTTGGGCGTTTCCAGCGATCGCCGCCAGCTCGTCGAGCCATGCAGCGGTACCAGACAGGTCTGCGGCCGAAGCCTTGAACAGAGCTTCTGCGTAAGGGCGGGCAATGGTGGCGAGTTCGGCCATGTTGTCCTCTTACAGCTCAGTCTTCAGACGGCCCAACAAGTCGGCGTGAACGCCAGCATTGACTTCCTTGCGGAGAATCTGCTCTGCGCCTTTGACAGCCAATGCAGCCACTTGCTCGCGCAGGGCTTCACGTGCTTTCACGACTTCTTGTGCGGCTTCCGCATGCGCTGCAGCCACAATCTTTTTCGCTTCTTCCGAGGCGTGAGCCTTGGCTTCGTCGATCAAGTGTTGAGCGCGGCGCTCGGCATCGGCCAACAAAGCGGTAGATTCGTTGCGGGTTTCAGCCAGCTTCAATTCCACTTCTTTGTGCGCGTTAGACAGTTCAATCTTGGCATGTTCGGCAGCAGCCAAACCATGGGCAATTTTTTCTGAACGTTCGTCGAGAGCGCTTGCGATGGGAGGCCACACAAATTTCATTGTGAACCACACCAAGATCGCAAAAACGATCATCTGGACGAACAGGGTTGCGTTGATACTCACGGCAACACCTTTCTTTTGGTAGTTGCGAGAATTACTTCAGAACGAAGGGGTTTGCGAACGCAAACATCATGGCGATACCAACGCCGATCAAGAACGCAGCGTCGATCAAACCAGCCAACAAGAACATCTTGGTTTGCAATTCGTTCATCAATTCTGGTTGACGTGCAGCAGCTTCGAGGTACTTGCTACCCATGATGCCGATACCGATACATGCACCAATAGCGCCCAAACCAATGATGAGGCCAGCTGCGAGTGCGACGTAACCGAGGATGTGTTCCATTTTGTTGCTCCTAAAGAATGGATGAGAGAGAAAAGTTAAGAAAAAAACCGAAATCAGTGCGCGTCATGCGCTTGACCCACATACACCAGCGTCAACATCATGAAGATGAACGCTTGCAATGTGATGATCATGATGTGGAAGATGGCCCAGATCGAACCAGCAATGATGTGACCGATTGGCAGCAAGATGCCGGGCAATGAAGCCGCAGCAGCGCCGCCCATCAAGGCGATCAACATGAACACCAATTCACCAGCGTACATGTTGCCAAACAGTCGCATGCCATGCGACACAGTCTTAGCCGCGAATTCAATCATTTGCATGATGAAGTTGACAGGCCACAAGAGGGGATGCGCACCAAAGGGAGCGCAGAACAATTCATGGATCCAACCGCCAACGCCTTTGATCTTCATGTTGTAGAACACGCAAACCAACAAAACAGAAGTCGACAAGCCCAAGGTGGTGGACAAGTCAGCCGAAGGCACGACACGCATGTAAGCGTGGTGAGCATCGCCGCCATTGGCGCCGTAGATGATTTCCCAAATCTTGGGGAACAAGTCGACAGGGAACAAGTCCATGGCGTTCATCAAGAAAATCCAGACAAACACCGTCAAAGCCAAAGGCGCGACCAACTTGCGGCTTTCAGCGTTGTGGATGATGCCCTTGGCTTGGCTATCCACCATTTCAACCAAGATTTCCACAGCCGCTTGGAAGCGACCGGGTGCGTGAGCCGTTGCGCCACGCGCAGCACGCCACAAGAAGAAGCTAGCCACCACACCCAACAACACAGACCAGAAAATCGAGTCCAAGTTGTAAACGGAGAAGTCAATGACGCCAGCCATTGGCTTGTTTTGCAGATGCGTCAGGTGGTGAACAATGTATTCACCAGCGGTCGGACCATGTTCAACAGACATTCGTTCGCTCTTCTTTAAGTTGGCTGCACGGGGTAAAACACTTTGCGAAAGCCAAGCGCCACCCAATACACCTTCATTGTCACGATCAGGCCTGCCAACATGGCAGACCAGCTTAAATCACTGACCAGACGCGGCGCCGCAAACAACATTGCCACCGTCAAGCCTATCTTGACCATCTCCCAGAGGAAAAAGCCAAACACCGCAGCACCCGCATTGACCGAAGCGACCCGACTGGTCAAACCTCGCGCAAACAGCGCAGCAGGGACAATCACCGCCAGTGCGCCGTAGAGTGCCGAATAAACCGCAGCCATACGCTCTGACACAAGCCATACAAAACCTGCCACAAAGAGCCCTAGCACCGCTTGGACTCCGACCACCCGCCATACCGACAGAAGGGGCTGATGTTTGCGCAACTCGGCAGCCTGTTCGGCGGTGAGCGGCTCAAACGTTTCTTGTATGTCTTCCTGATCTTCGGGTTGTATTCTGGTCATGTTTGTTTACGCCCAGGTTACATCCGTCATGTCTCTATAGAACCCGCAATTGTACGTGATAACCCATACGCTTTTGAGCCTATCCCCCCAAGAGGAGGATAATTTGAGCTATGACAAGCCCCAGCACACCCCAAGAAAACCCTCGCGCTGACTCACTGATCGAGTACCCAAGCCTTTTCCCCATCAAAGTCATGGGCGAACGGGTCGACGGCTTTGTGCACGCCATTACCTACATTGCCGAGCAATTCGACCCCGCATTTGACGCCACCACCATCGAACTACGCGAAAGCAAGGGCGGTAAGTATTTAGGTGTCACTATCACCGTGACCGCCACCAGCCGCGAACAACTCGATGAGCTGTACCGCACCCTCACCTCTCACCCTTTAGTGAAAGTGGTCCTGTGATCAAGCAACTTGGCTGTGTTCCTTATCTGCCAACCTACCAGGCCATGCAGGATTTCACAGCCGCGCGCACGCCCGACACGCCCGATGAGCTATGGGTGTGTGAGCATCCCCCCGTGTTCACACAGGGCCTTGCCGGCCACGAAGACCACCTGCTCGCCCCGGGTGACATTCCCGTGGTTGCCACAAATCGCGGTGGGCAAGTCACCTTTCACGGGCCCGGCCAAGTGGTGGCTTACCCTTTGATCAACCTTCAACGTGCAGGCTATTACGTCAAGGAATATGTCTATCGCATGGAAGAAGCCGTGATTCGCACGCTCCATCACTTTGGCGTCACAGGCCATCGCGTGTCTGGCGCACCCGGCATTTACGTGCGCTTAGACGACCCACACAGCCACGCCATGCTCGCACAGCGTCCGCAAAAAGATGCCAGCAAAGACCCAGACTTTGCAGGGCTGGGCAAAATTGCAGCGCTTGGCATCAAGGTGAGCCGCCATTGCACGTACCACGGAGTGGCCCTCAATGTGGCCATGGACTTATCTCCCTACCAACGCATCAACCCTTGTGGCTACCAAGGCTTGCAAACGGTGGATCTTTCTACAATTGGCGTATCGGTCAGCTGGCAAGAAGCTGCTGACGTTTTGAGCCAAAAGCTCGTCACCCATTTGACGCCCTGACACAGGGCCATTCACACAGGCTTTACCGCGATGTCCACCCCAGAAAACCAAGTTGTGCGCGAAGCACAAACCGTTGACAACTACAACGCCTCGGCCAAACA
>JBEEJP010000111.1:0-6293 GCA_041169125.1 Pseudomonadota bacterium | reverse complement strand
CTCGCTCCATTCCGCCGAGGCCGGCGTCGCCCAGGCCAGCAAGCTGGTGAGTACGAGAGCAACAACTGAACAACGACGTGAACGCATGGCAAATATCAAAGATAAAACTGACTTGGGTAGGGTATCGGCCGCCAGACCGAAAACTTGAACCATTGCCTCTGTCCGAGTGGCTCTTGAATCCAAATAAAAACAAAAGGGTCAAATCACCTACAATTATTTTGTCCAAGACAAATAAAGGTGAGCAAATGAAGGTCGCAATTGTTGGATCAGGAATTTCCGGACTGGCCGCAGCACACCGTTTGCGAGAGCACGCGCATGTGAGCTTGCTGGAAGCCGGCGACTACTTTGGCGGCCACACGCACACCGTGGACATCACCCTGCCTACACCCCAAGGCCCGCAAACTTGGGGCGTCGACACTGGCTTTTTGGTGTTCAACGAACGCACTTACCCCCACCTGATTGCCCTGCTGGCCGAGCTGGATGTGACCACCGCCGCGTCGGACATGTCGTTTTCCGTCCAAGTGCCTCAAGTGCGTGGCACACAGCCACTGGAGTGGAGTGGCAGCAACTTGGCCACGGTGTTTGCGCAAAAGCGCAACTTACTCAGCCCCCGTTTTTGGGGCATGTTGCGTGACTTGTTGCGCTTTAACCAGCTGTGCACCCAACTGGCCACCAGCGGCCAAGACACGCAACTGAGCGAACCCCTGCAGCAGTTCTTAGACCGTCACCAGTTCGGCCATGCGTTTCGCGACTGGTATTTCTTGCCCATGTTGGGCTGCATTTGGAGCTGCCCCACCGACCAAATGCTGCAGTTCCCCGTGGCCACCATGATTCGCTTTTGCCACAACCATGGTCTGCTACAAGTCAGCAACCGCCCACAATGGCACACCGTCGTGGGCGGTGCCAAACACTACGTCGACAAAATCGTGGCGGGCTTGTCCGACGCGCGGCTGAACACCCCTGTGCAACACATCGAACGCGACGCCGCTGGCGTGACTCTGCACACCCCGCAGGGCCCCGAGCGTTTTGACCATGTGGTGCTGGCCACCCACTCGGACCAAGCCTTGGCCCTGCTGAACCAACCCACCGCCAGCGAAACCGAGGTGCTGGGTGCCATCCGTTACCAACCCAACCGCGCGGTGCTGCACACCGACACCTCGGTACTGCCCGAGCGCCGCGCCGCATGGGCCGCATGGAACTACGAACGTGCGGCCCAAAACGAGCAAGAGTCCACCCGCGTGTGCTTGCACTACTTGCTCAACAAGTTGCAACCCATGCCCTTTGAGCAGGCAGTGGTCGAGTCACTCAACCCTGTGCGAGAGATTGACCCCACCCAAATACTGGCCGAGTTTGAATACAGCCACCCCGTGTTTGACATGGCCGCCATTGCCGCCCAACAACGTGTGCCCGAGTTGCAGGGCGAGCAACACACCTGGTACTGCGGCGCCTGGACTGGCTACGGCTTTCACGAAGACGGGCTCAAGTCGGGCTTGGCTGCGGCGCACGCGTTGCTCGAACACACCCGCTTGCAGCGCAAGGCGGCGGCATGACCCACACCGAAACCCCATCTGTGCGCGCACTCGTTGGCTTTGGCCAAGTGCGCCACACGCGGCTTCGCCCCACACGCAACAGCTTTGCGTATGACACATTTTTTGTCATGCTGCCCATGCGCTCACTCCACCACCCCGAGGTAGCTGGTGCTTTGGCGGTGAACCGTGGTGCGTGGATCAGCTTTCACGACCAAGACCATGGCGATGGCCGCCCCGCCGAAGCCGGTGGGGCCTTGGCATGGGTGACGGAACTGCTGCAGCGAGAAGGCATTGACGACGCCGATGGCGAGGTGTGGCTGCACACCTACCCTCGCGTGCTGGGCTACACCTTCAAGCCCGTGAGCTTTTGGTACTGCCACCGTGCCAACGGTGATTTGCGTGCCATCGTGGTCGAGGTCAACAACACCTTTGGCGAACGCCACTGCTACTTGCTCGATCAACCCCAATACGGGCGCGAGCTGCTGGCGAAGAAGTGCTTTCATGTGTCACCGTTTTGTCGCGTCGAGGGGCAATACCGTTTTCGCTTCATGCGCACCGAACACGCGGGCGAACCACGCACTGTCGTGCGCATTGACCACGAGGACACGCACGGCCCCTTGCTCAACACCAGCGTGAGTGGCCGATTGCAACCCATCACACCGCATGCCCTACGCCACGCCCTGTGGGGCTACCCCGCCATGACGCTGATGGTGGTGGTGCGTATCCACTGGCAGGCCTTGAAGCTTTGGCTCAAGCGCGTGCGCTTTTTTCATAAACCCACGCCACCCGAGCGTTTTGTCACGCGCTAAGCGCCCTACCCCATCACCCGAGCCATCACCCGAGGAGATTTGCCATGAACACCATCACCGCCACCTCAACCCTGGGCCTGCCTGCTGACACGCCTGCAGCAGCGCGCACAGTGCTGCGCTTGCTGCAGCAAGTGCGCCACGGCTCGCTCACCTTGCACCTGCCCGATGGCAGCGTGCAAACCATGGGCGATGGCCAAGGCCCGCACGTGAGCATGCGCCTGAACAATTGGAACGTGTTTGGCGCATCGCTCAAGTCGGGCGACATTGGTTTTGCCGAAAGCTACATCGCGGGCGACTGGAGCACGCCCCACCTCACCGATTTGCTGAGCCTGCTCATTGCCAACCGCAAAGCGCTGGACGACGTGATTCACGGTTCCTGGCTCGGGCGTTTGCTCTACCGCGTACGCCACCTGTTGCACCGCAACACACGCAGCAACAGCCGCAAAAACATCCACGCCCATTACGACTTGGGCAACGCGTTTTACACGCTGTGGCTAGACCCCACCATGAACTATTCGTCCGCGCTGTTTGAAGGCGAGCACACAAAAAACTTGGACGAGGCCCAACACGCCAAAGTGCGACGCGCTTTGCGCATGGCCCAAGTGAAATCGGGTGACCGTGTACTGGAAATTGGTTGCGGCTGGGGCGCCTTGGCCGAAAAAGCGATTGTGGAATTTGGGGCCCATGTCACAGGCGTCACCCTGTCCACCGAACAACTGCACTGGGCCCAACAACGATTGGCCAAACAAGGCATTGGCGCACAAGCCGACTTGCGCTTGCAAGACTACCGCGACATCAACGACGGCCCCTACGACGCGGTATGTTCCATTGAAATGTTTGAAGCCGTTGGCCACGAGTATTGGGCCACCTACTTTGACAACGTGGCGCGCTTGCTCAAACCCGGTGGCCATGCCTGCATTCAAACCATCACCATCCACAACGATTTGTTTGACCGCTACATCCGCTCCACCGACTTCATCCAGCAATACATCTTCCCCGGTGGCTGCTTGCCCAGTCCCCGCGAGTTTGAACGCCATGCCAACGCGGCGGGTTTGCGCGTGGTCGATGCCCTGCCCTTTGGCCCCGACTACGCCGAAACCTGCCGCCGCTGGCGCGCTGACTTTATGGCGCATCAAGCGCGTGTGTTGGAGCTTGGCTTTGACGAACGCTTCATGCGCATTTGGGAGTTCTACCTGTGCTACTGCGAAGCCGGCTTTGATGCGGGTGACATTGGCGTCATGCAATACACCCTGCAACGCTAAGCCACTCCCATGGCGCTGAACCCACCCATTCGCCATTGGCAAGGCCTGCGGGTTTGGCTCGTGGGGGCCTCGAGCGGCATTGGACGTGCGTTGGCCGAGCAGTTGCACAGTGTGGGCGCCACAGTCATCGTCTCGGCCCGCAACGCCGAGGCTTTGCATGACTTTGCCTCGCAACACCCAAACAGCTTGGCGTTGCCCTTGGATGTGACCGACCGCCAAGCCGTGCAAACCGCCGCACAAACGGCCATGGCCCATGGCCCCTTGGATGTGGTGTGCTACTGCGCCGGCCACTACCAAGCCGTGCGGGCCACCGCCATCGACTTGGATGACTTGCTGCGTCATCACCACATCAACACAGTGGGGGCACTGCATGTGCTCGATGCCATCACCCCGCACATGGTGGCCAGGCAACAAGGGCATATCAGCCTCATCAGCAGCGTGGCGGGCTATCGCGGTTTACCCAACAGCTTGGCCTACGGCCCCACCAAGGCAGCCCTCATCAACTTGGCCGAAACGCTGTACCTTGACTTGCAACCCAGCGGCATTGGCGTGAGCATCATCAACCCCGGCTTTGTGGATACGCCGCTGACCGCGCACAACGACTTTCACATGCCGGCCCTCATCACGCCGCGCCAAGCCGCACAAGACATACTGCAAGGCTGGGCCAAGGGCGTGTTTGAAATTCACTTTCCCAAGCGCTTCACCCGTGTGATGAAGCTCTTGCGATGGCTGCCTGATGGGCTTTACTTTGCGGCCGTGCGTCGCATCACCGGACTTTGACACCATGACCTCCACCACCGAAACGGCTGTGCAAAACCTGGTTGCGTTCTTTGAGCAACTCAAGCCTCAAGACGTGAGCGGTTTGTCGGCGTTGTACGCGCCGCAGGCGCGGTTCAAAGACCCGTTCAACGATGTGCGAGGTGTGCCTGAGATCGAGCGCATCTTCACGCACATGTTCGAGTCCTTAGACACACCGCACTTCATCGTGACCGAGCGCATTGTGCAAGGCGAGCAATGTTTTTTGACTTGGGACTTTCGCTTTCGCTTCAAGCGCTTTGACACCCACACGTGGCAAACCATCCAAGGCGGCACCCATGTGGTGTTCAACGCACAAGGGCAAGTCACGCTGCACCGCGACTATTGGGATGCCGCCGAAGAGCTGTACGAAAAATTGCCTTGGGTCGGTGGTTTGATGCGCTGGCTCAAACACCAAGCCAAGCGCTGACGCCATGCGCCTCTCAACAAATGTCATTGGATGTCCCGCATGAAGATGCGCCGTAAATCAGACTTGCCTCACAAGCTGTGTGCTGTTTGCGGGCTACCTTTCACTTGGCGGCGCAAATGGGCGCGCGATTGGGCGCAAGTCAAATACTGCTCGGAGCGCTGCCGCCAAGTGGGCACACCCCCAGTCCCATCGCATGACCATTGAGCCCCCAACCCTGCGCCTGATTTTGGGCGACCAACTCAACCCATTGCACAGCTGGTTTCACGAACAACGGGCCGATGTGGTGTATGTGCTCATGGAGGTACGCAGCGAAACCGACTATGTGCGCCACCATGCCCAAAAAGTGTTGGGCATTTTTGCGGCCATGCGCCATTTGGCGGCGCAGCTCAAAGCACAAGGTCACCGTGTGCGCTATGTGGCGATTGACGACCCGAGCAACCGACAAAGCATCACCGCCAACCTAGACGCCTTGATCGCGCACTACGGTGCAGCCACCGTGCAATACCAAGCACCCGACGAGTGGCGTCTAGACCAAGCCCTGCGCGAGTGGGCCGCCCACTGCGGCGTCACGGTGGAGATGTTTGACAGCGAACACTTCTTCACCGCACGCGACGACGCGGCCCAGCTGTTTGCTGGCAAAAAACAATGGCTGATGGAAAGCTTTTACCGCCAGCAGCGCAAACAACACCGTGTGCTGATGACACCCCACGGCAAGCCCGAAGGTGGCCAATGGAACTTTGATGCCGACAACCGCAAGCCCTGGCCCGGCACACCCGCCGTGCCAACGGACACACGGCCCACGCACGACCACAGCGCGCTGTGGCAAAGCATTCAAACAGCGGGGGTGTCAACCATGGGAGAGCCGCAAGCCCACGCCTTTCGTTGGCCCGTGCACCGCAGCGAAGCGTTGCAACAGCTGGACCACTTCATGACCCATGCACTGCCGCACTTTGGCGACTACCAAGATGCCATGTCGCAACGCAGCTGGCATTTGTTTCATTCGCTGCTTTCGTTTGCGCTCAACACCAAAATGATCCACCCGCGCGAGGTGGTGCAACGCACCGAGCAAGCATGGCGCGCGGGCCATGCCCCCTTGCATGCCGCTGAGGGATTCATTCGGCAAATTTTGGGCTGGCGTGAATACGTGCGTGGCGTGTATTGGGCACGCATGCCCGGCTACACCGAGGTCAACCACTTGGCACACCAGCGGCCCCTACCCGAATGGTTTTGGACGGGCCACACGCGCATGGCCTGCATGGCGCAAGCCATTGGTCAATCGCTCGAGCACGCCTATGCACACCACATTCAACGGCTCATGGTGATTGGCAACTTCGCCCTGCTCGCGGGGCTAGACCCACAAGCCTTGCACCAGTGGTACTTGGGCATTTACATCGACGCCTTTGAATGGGTTGAAGCGCCCAACACATTGGGCATGAGTCAGTGGGCCGATGGTGGGCAACTCGCCACC
>JBEEJP010000110.1:0-6295 GCA_041169125.1 Pseudomonadota bacterium | reverse complement strand
GTGGCCTGCAGCGCGTCCGCACGACGCCCAACCAAGACCACCTTCCAACCTTCGGCCAACAAGGCCAAAGCGCATGCTTTGCCAATGCCAGAACTGGCGCCTGTGACGAGTGCTACTTTGCTCATGGAGTTCTCCTGTGTATCAGTCCAGATTGTGAACAAATCGCGCGGTGTTGAACACAGGCCTTGTCTCGCGTGTGAAAGTCATGACATCCGCGCTAAAGTTAGGCCATGCAACCCACTTTCAACCAAGTCATCCTCTTCACCGACACCGACGGCTTCGCGCGCTTCCGCGAGGAAACGATCGAACTCAGCGAAGGCAAACCGCAAGCGCGTTTGTCGCCCCTCATGCCCAGCGGCGGCTTTCAACTGCGCCGCAGCCCGGTGGGGTTTCGCAGCGACTTTCATTGCACCGACAACCCACAGTGGTTGTTTGTGTTGGAAGGTCAGATGGAAATCTTTTTGCAAGACGGCACGTCGCGCATCTTTGGTCCAGGCCAACATTTTTATTCAGCCGATGTGTTGCCTGCTGGGGCCACGTTTGATGCGAAGGTGCATGGGCACTGGAGCCGCCAAGTCGGACCTGATGAACTCGTCACTTTGTTTGTGCGCGGCTAGTGGCTCAAGCCACGCAGCGCGTGTGGCTTACCAACCCAAACCTAAGTGAAGGGGCAAGTACACCCCCATGCCCAACATGATGGTGAGCAACACATTGCGCTTGGCAAAGTAAACCGCCACGCCCACTGCGGCTGCAAAGATGCGGGCGTCTTGCCAAGTGGCAATCAACTCGCCTTGCGTCATCACAATTTCGGGCACAACCACGGCTGACAGCGCAGCGATGGGCGCATATTGCAAACCGCGTTGCGCCCAATGGGGCAAGTGCCATTCGCTGTTGCTTAAAAAGAAAAAACTGCGCGTCACGACTGTGATGATGGCCAGCCCCACAATGACCCACAGGGTCCATGCGTCGGTCACGTGCAAGTCGGTGCTGCTCATGCCAGCCTCTCTTTCGCGGCCTTGAGCTGCTCTGCTATCAAGCAGGCGAACACAGCCATGAGAATGGCCAAGACGATGTTGAGTTTCAAAGGCAAGGCGTAGGCAAGCACCGCCACAATGCCCGCCACGATGGCCGACAAAACCCGCAAACGCGAACTGGCCAAGGAACACTGAATCCCCAGCAAACACAAAATGCCGGCAAAGCCCAGCCCCCAAGAGGTAGGAATGGCATTGGCCAATGCAATGCCCAACAAGCTGCACGAGATCCAACTGGTCCAGTTGGCAAAACTCAAACCGGCCAAGTAGGCTTCTTGCGCGTGGCGGTGTTCGCTGTTGTGCGCCGGATGCGCAAAGCGGCGGGTGAACAACACATAGGTTGGGTCTGTGGTGAAGTACCCGGTCACAATGCGCGGCCACCGCGGCAAGTGCATGAGGTAGCCACGCATGTGCAAACTGAACACCACAAAACGCAGATTCACACAAAAGCCCGCAGCCAGCACCACCCACGCAGGCGCACCCGCCACGATGAGCGGTGTCGCCGCCAGTTGGGAGCTACCGGCGTACACCACCAAGGTCATGAAAACCGATTCAAACACGCTCATGCCCGACTTGACCAAAGCCACGCCCGTCATCAGCGCCCACGCAATTTGTCCAAAGGCTTGCGGCGCCAAATCGCGCATGCCGACTTTGAACTCAGGATGTTGGTAGAGCCTAGCTTGCCAAAACATCAGTTGCCTTTGTGAGCCGCGTGTGGCTCAAAACATTGGCCAACCGTGATGGGAAAACCACGTAAAAAGTCGGCGGCGTTGAGTCGTTTGCCACCTGCGCGTTGCAACTCGGTCACGCACAACACGCCGTGGCCGCACGCCACACGCACGCCGTGTTCGTCGGCGCTCAGCACCGTGCCTGCTGCTGAGTGGTGTGCCGTACTTTCTACCGTGGCGCGCCACAGCTTGATGACGTCTGCGCCCAACTGCGTGGAGGCGGCAGGGAAAGGGTTGAACGCACGCACACGACGACCAATGACCTCAGCGCTGTCATGCCAGTTCACGGTGGCTTCCGCTTTTTCAATTTTGTGGGCGTAGGTGATGCCCGCTTCGGGCTGCCGGCAAGGCTGCAACTTGCCCAGCTGCGCATCGGTCAAGGCACGCACGATCAATGCACCCCCCATGTCAGCCAAGCGGTCGTGCAGTGTGGCCGTGGTGTCATCGGCTGCAATGTCGAGCACATCGGTCAGCAACATGTCGCCCGTGTCGAGGCCTGCATCCATTTGCATGATGACCACACCCGTTTGTGCGTCCCCCGCTTCAATCGCGCGGTGAATGGGCGCCGCACCGCGCCAGCGGGGCAAGAGCGACGCATGAATGTTGAGGCAGCCTAGGCGTGGCGCATCCAGCGTCCATTGCGGCAAGATGAGGCCATAGGCGGCCACCACCATCACATCGGCGTTGGCTTGGGCGATGGCGGTTTGCGCGGCGGCGGCATCGTCGGGGTATTTGCCATCCAAGCGCAAGCTCAGCGGTTGTACCACGGGGATGTTGTGTTGCACAGCCAGTTGCTTGACGGCCGAGGCTTGCAGCTTCATGCCGCGACCGGCGGGCCGGTCGGGCTGGGTCAACACCAACGGCACGGTGTGGCCTGCGGCCAAAATTTGGGCCAAGGCAACGGCAGCAAATTCAGGCGTGCCTGCAAAAATAACGCGTAAAGGCTGACTCATGTCCGTGCCTTATTCGCCGTCGCGCTGGGCTTTGAGCAATTTGGTTTTGATGCGGTTGCGCTTCAATGGCGAGAGGTATTCCACAAACACCTTGCCCATCAGGTGGTCGAGCTCGTGCTGAATGCACACGGCCAGCAAACCTTCGGCTTCAATCGTGCGCTCTTTGCCATTGAGGTCCAGCGCTTTGACTTTGACTGCGGTGGCACGTTCCACGCCATCGTAAATGCCGGGCACCGACAGGCATCCTTCGTCACCTTTGACACGCTCGTCGTTCATCCAAGTGATCTCGGGGTTGATCAGCACCATGGGCTCATCGCGCTCTTCCGAGGTATCAATCACCACCACGCGCTCGTGCACATCAATTTGCGTGGCCGCTAGGCCAATGCCGTTGGCGTCGTACATGGTTTCCAACATGTCGGCCACGAGGGTTTTGATGCGTGCATCAATCTCTTGGACAGGCTTGGCCACGGTGGTGAGCTTGGGGTCGGGGTATCGAAGAATGTCTAACTTAGGCATGGCTTTATTGTCTCTGCTTTTGTCGCTTGACTGGGCTTTACACGTCACACATATTCCATGCGCACACGCACGCCTAAAATCAAGACATGCGACAGCTTTGCCTCTTCATTTGCATCAGCTTGCTCAGTAGCCTCTTGCATGCTGTGACGATGCCTGTCGAGATCTCGCATGCCCCTGCTACCGATGTGGCGACCGCGCACGAGCACCACGCCTGCGACGAAGCACCAGACAACAGCCCCGCACCCACGTGCAACTTGAGCGGCCACGTGTGCTGCTTGGGCATCACCGCTGCCACACAGACCCCCTTGGGCGCCGCCCCGTATGGCCACGCGTTATTTAACCCCGTGTTTCAAACGCTGGACTTGCAAGACCATCCCAACAAGCAGTTCAAACCGCCCAAGCTGTTTCTTCAAAGCTAAAACACCGTGCCCTGATGGGGGCGATTGATTTTTATTTGGAGAAATTTATGAACATGACGCATTACATGGAACTGCTCGCGGTCAACCAACCGTGGAACCTTTTGATTTTTATGGCCATCCCCGTGGTCTTGGCCGAAACACTGGCCATCACCGAGCTGTATTTGCTCTTCACCCGCAACTTCACCGGTTGGGTGCACGGCCTGAACCGTGCAGTGGGCATCACTGTCGGTATTTATTTTGTGGGCGTCATCGTCTACTTGATGAACACCGCCGTGTTGCCCATCACCCAAGCGGGCGAATGGCGCACTGCCATTGATGTGATTGCTGTGGGTTGCTATTTGATGGGCGGCTTGCCCCTCATCTACATCGCCCTGCTTGAGTTGGGTTGGGTCCATGCCAGCGCCTCTGACGAAGACAAACGCAAAGTGCACGCCACCTGTGTGGCTTTGTTCTTGGTGTTGGGTCACATCGCCATGATTGCGGGCATGCTAGATCCGTCATTGCTGGGCTACGGGGCAGATGCAGCCACCCCCGATATGCCCATGATGCACAACCACTGATCGAATGGGGCCTAGGGCACCAGCACCAACGTGTGCGCCCACGCTTGTGGCTGCGTGCGCAAGGGACGGTACTGACCCGAGGCCCATTCTTTTTTCATGTCGCTGTAGTTGTCGGACCACACCAAACCGCTTTGGCCTGTTTGGTAGATGAACTGCGATTGCTCTAAATCCGACAAGTCATACACCACACGCAACGATGCGGCATGTCGGTTGGCAAACGGCAAATACGTGTCACCCGCCCAATATTGGCCGACGTTGACCGTGAACAAGTCGCCATCCGAGGGCACACGAACGTTGAACACATCGCGCAACACGGGCACTTGACCAAAGGGTCGGTGCGTGCTGAGCGCAAGGTGCGCCTCACCCCAACGCCAATTGGCAGGCGTTTGACCTTGCAGCGCTGCAATGCGCGTCAAGGCACGATCCAATGCCACCGTGGATTGCTCGGCACACGACTGCGGCGCACACCACGCGTTGTGGGGTTGCTGCATGACGCTTTCGAGCAGCTGTCGGAAATGGCGTTTGCCGTATTGGGCCTTGAACGCATCTGCGCCCAGCTTGGGTTCAACCAAGCCACGCGTCAACTCATCGGCCCACATGGCAAAGATGAGGGGCGCCGCTTGATCGGCCTCCATGTGCCCATCAAAACCAGCCAACACCTGTTGCGCTTGCACCGCCAACGGATGCCGCGACACGGTCGCTTGGAGCACAGGCAGCAACGTCACCGTGGACAACGACAGCGTGTCATGTTGCAAAGCTTGCATGTCTTGGAAGCTGTGTTTGGGCTTGGCACTGAGCACTTGCTCGATGCGCTCAAAGCGATGTGGCGTGTTCCAGTCTTGCCCCAAATAGTGCGGGTAATGGGGCGGCGTGATGCGTTGGTTGGCCGTGGCCACCCACCCTTTTTGACCTGCGTCGGCAGGCATGTCGGCATACGCAATCCAACCGGCCCAGTCGTAACGTGCATCCCATCCGGGGGCGGGGGCAACACCACGAATGTCGTTGTCGGCACGGCGCACCGGCACACGACCTGCCGCCTTGTAGGCCACATGGCCTTGGGTATCTGCCATGACGATGTTGTGCGTAGGCGAATGGTTGTCGCTGTACGCGTTGAGCAAGTCAGCCACGGTTTTTGCCTGTTGCGCTTTGAGGCCCCCGACCAAGGTGCGGTTGTTGGCATCAAGCGCACTCCAGCGCAGGGCCAACACGAAACGCGAGGTGTCTAACACCTCGGCATGCGCCGCTTGTGCATCGCTCAGCACCGGGCCATGTCGCGTGCTGCGCACCACATGCGTCACCGCAGGTTGGCCCTTGACGGCAATGGTTTCGGTGCGCGTGTCAAAGGCTTGCCAGCCCGTCGGCGTTTTGTAACGCGTGGGGTCTGAAGGATTGATTTGCTCTAAATACAAATCTTGCACATCTGGCCCTGTGTTGGTGAAGCCCCACGCCACATGCGCGTTGTGACCCAACACCACAAATGGCAAGCCCGGCAAACTGGCGCCGATCACATCGGTGTCGGGTGTTTTCAAATGGGTGTAGTACCAAATGGCGGGCGCACTCAAAGCCAAGTGAGGGTCGTTGGCCAGCAGTGGTTTGCCGGTGGTGGTGTGTGTGCCGGCCACCACCCAGTTGTTGCTGCCACGGCCTTCGTTGAAACCCGGCTCACCCACCACGGGCAAGGACAACGACGTCTTCAACGTTGTCTTCGTTTGATACACGCCCAGCTCGCGGTAGAGCTTGGCCAAGTCCACCGCTGAAGCCGGCTTCTCACCGGGATAAGGCGGGTACAAATCCCACAACTGCTCGGTGCTCAAGCTCCGTGCGGCCACCAAACGTGCAAATTCGTTGCCCCAGTTGCCGCCCAAATCCAACGCCATCACGAGTGACCACGCCACACTGTCGACCGGCTGCCACGCCACGCCGTGTGTGCCTCCCGGTTGGGTACGCAGCAGCGCAAACTCTGGCGGCAGACCTTGTGGACGGTTGGCATGAAACGCGTTGATGCCATCGCTGTAGGCCTGCAAGTGCTCACGCACCTCCGCAGGCAACAGATCGAGCTGCTGTTGCGCCACATGCATGAGCCCCAAG
>JBEEJP010000109.1:0-6351 GCA_041169125.1 Pseudomonadota bacterium | reverse complement strand
CAACGCCTGCTCCAACATGCCTCGCTTTGCCCACAAAGGCATCTTGACCGAGACACAAATCAAACACGTGATGGCGTTGTTGCTCGATCCTGCGTCGCCTGTCAACAAATAACCACTTCAAGCCGCAGCATGAGCTTTTTCATCTGCGGCTTTTTTTCGTTCTTTAAATAAGTAGGTGCTGATATGAACTTAACCAAACGCGAATTCATGCAGGTGATGGGGGCTGGCAGCATGGCTGGCATGAACTTCAACGCTTTTGCCAGTGCCGATGCCAGCACTGCTGCGAATGGTTTGTACAGCATCCCCAAGTTTGGCAATGTGTCGTTCTTGCACATGACCGACTGCCACGCGCAGCTCAAACCCATTTACTTCCGAGAGCCCAGCGTCAACCTAGGCATTGGCAGCATGAAAGGCAACCTGCCTCATTTGGTGGGCGAGCATTTGCTCAAGACCGCAGGCATTCGCCCCGGCAGCGCCGAAGCCTATGGCATGAGTTACTTGAACTTTGAAGTGGCTGCCAAACGCTTTGGCAAAGTCGGCGGCTTTGCGCACTTGGCCACTTTGGTCAAGCGCCTCAAAGCCAGCCGTCCCGGTGCCTTGCTGCTTGACGGTGGTGACACCTGGCAGGGCAGTGCCACCTCGTTGTGGACCAACGGCCAAGACATGGTGGACGCCTGTAAATTGCTGGGTGTGGATGTGATGACCGGCCACTGGGAATTCACCTACGGCATGGAGCGCGTGCAAGAAATCGTCAACAAAGACTTTGCAGGCAAGGTCGACTTCGTGGCGCAAAACATCAAGACGCAAGACTTTGGCGATCAAGTGTTCAAGCCCTATGTGATTCGTGAAATGAACGGTGTGCCTTGCGCCATCATTGGCCAAGCCTTTCCCTACACGCCGATTGCCAACCCACGCTACATGGTGGCCGACTGGGCCTTCGGCATTCAAGACGAAAACATGCAAAAGATGGTGGACGAAGCCCGTGCCAAAGGCGCACAAGTGGTCGTCGTCATCAGCCACAACGGCATGGATGTGGATTTGAAAATGGCCAGCCGCGTCAGCGGCATCGACGCCATCATGGGTGGCCACACCCACGACGGCATGCCTGTGGCCACGCTGGTCAACAACAAAGGTGGCAAGACCATCGTCACCAACGCGGGCTCCAATGGCAAGTTCTTGGGCGTGCTCGACTTTGAGGTGAAGAACAAGCGCGTGACCGACTTCCGCTACAAGTTGCTGCCCGTGTTTGCCAACATGCTGCCTGCTGACAAAGAGATGGATGCACTCATTACCAAAATTCGTGCACCGTATGAAGCCAAGCTCAACGAAACTTTGGCCATCACCGAAGGCACGCTGTACCGCCGTGGCAACTTCAACGGCACGGGTGACCAGTTGTTGCTCGACGCGTTGATGGATGTGCAAGGTGCAGACATGGCGTTCTCACCCGGCTTCCGCTGGGGCACATCGCTGTTGCCAGGCCAAGCCATCACGCGTGAGTGGTTGATGGACATGACCGCCACCACCTACTCGTACGCCACCGTGACCGAGATGACGGGCGAGACCATCAAGACCGTGCTCGAAGACGTGTGCGACAACTTGTTCAACCCCGACCCTTACTACCAACAAGGTGGCGACATGGTGCGTGTGGGTGGCTTGGAATACGTGTGCCGCCCCAACGAAAAAATGGGCAACCGCATTGGTGACATGCGCCTCAAAGGCCAACTCATCGACGCCAACAAAAAATACAAAGTGGCCGGTTGGGCCCCTGTGGCCGAAGAAGCCAAAAACCAAAACCTCAAGCCCGTGTGGGAAGTGGCCGAGCAGTGGCTCAAGGCCAGCGGTGGCCGCGTGAAGTCCCGCAAGCTCAACACGCCAAAGCTTGAAGGCGTGTTGCCCAACCCCGGCTTTGCTGCGTGATCCGTTTTTAAATAGGAGTGAATGGAATGACTGTCGAACGTTACATCCGCATCATCGCGGGTTTGTTCATCATGGTGTCACTGGCCTTGGGCATTGAAGAAAGCCCCGTGTTTGTGAGCCGTTGGGCCTTGGCCTTCACCGCGTTTGTGGGCCTGAACTTGTTTCAGTTTGGCTTCACCAACTTTTGCCCCATGGGCACCATCTTGCGCAAACTCGGTGCCAAAGACGGCGCCGCTTGCTGCGCACCCGAGTGATTTAAAAACTCAGGTGGGGCTGTTGATGGACTTCAAGGCTTTGTAAGTCAATCCAGCCCCAGCAATGATCGACACCAAGGTGAGCCATGCGGTGTTCGAAAAAATCGCACCCCCGGTCATGCCCGAACCCACGGTGCAACCGCCGGCCATCACAGCGCCAAAGCCCATGAAGATGGCCCCTGTCAAATAGTGGCCCAGTTTGTTTTCTGTTTGAAAACCTTCAAACTTGAATTCACCAAACAACACACCTGCAATCAACGAGCCTGCAAACACGCCGGGCAACAAGCCGGCATCGAACCCAAAACTGGGTGCCGTCGCGGTAGAGAGGGTGCGCATCAACCACTCGGCCGAGGGGCTGCTGAAGCTCAAACTTTGAACGGCCACAGGTTCAAAGGACACACCGGCCATGAGTTGGGTGAAGCCCCAACCCAATGCAATCGATGCACCCACCATCACGCCCGCCCAGTTCCAAGTCTGGCTGTCCTCTTGTGTGTCTGCACGCAAGCGCCACAGGCCGACGAGGCCGAGCGCCAAGCCCACGGCCAAACCCATCCAAGCGCCTGTGAAGTGGAGCAAGTTGCGCTCCGGGCCACCTTCGACCATCCACAACCCTGTGACCCATTGACGTGCAGGCGCCAACAAGCCAGAGATGCTGGCTTGCACGGTGACGGCAAACACAAGGCCCGAGAGCAGGGCGCGCAAATTGCCATTGGCCGAGAGGATGAGCAAGCGGCTGGCACAACCGCGCGTCATGATCATGCCCATGCCAAACATGAGACCGCCCACCACGGCGCCTGAAATGCTGCCGGGGGCGCCTAGGTGGCGAGAGGCTTCGGGCTTTAAGAACTCGGCCCACACCAAACCTTGCACGGCCAAGATGGCGACAGCAAAACCGATCAACCACACGCCTAAACGTGAGCCCCCACTGCCGTCACAGCACTCGATGACAGCGGCACGTGCGCAAAACTTAGAGCGCTGCGCGAAGAAACCAAAAAACAAACCAATGAGCGCGCCGCCTGTGGCCAACACGGCATGGTCTCCGAAGGTTTCAATCAAGCTGGTGAGATTCACAAAATTCCCCAATGGTCAGTGGTGGCGGTCAAGCCCTCCATTGTCTCTGCTTTTCAAGCGGTCAAACAGCGCCATGCCTGCCAGCATGGCCAGCACAAAGACCAAGGCCTTGTCGTTGCCTGCTGCCATGGCCACCAGCGCAGGGCCGGGGCAAAAACCAGCCAAACCCCAGCCTGTGCCAAACATCAAGCTGCCCAACACCAAGGGGCGGTCGATGTGCGTCATCTCGGGCCACTGCAATGACGCACCTGACAAACTGCGCGTTTTCTTTTTGGCCCAAGTAAAGCCCAGCAAGCCCACCATCACGCCGCCGCCCATCACCAAGGCAAGCGATGGGTCCCACGCCCCAGCCACATCTAAAAAGCCTTGTACTTTGCCGGGGTCGGTCATGCCCGAGAGCAGCAAGCCCACACCAAACAACAGGCCCAACACAAATTCAATCACGCGTTGCATCTGGGGCTCCTCAAAGCACATGACGAATCACAAACACAGTGGCAAAGCCCGTGCCCATGAATGACAAGGTGGCCACCAACGAACGCAGCGACAAGCGGCTCAAACCGCAAATGCCGTGGCCGCTGGTGCAGCCTGCGCCCCAGCGTGTGCCATAGCCCACCAACACACCGGCCACGACCACCATCGCCCAGTTGGCATCGACGCGTGGCGTATGGATGAATTCAGCAGGCACGACAAACTTGGCAGCCAAGGGGGCGGCCAACAGACCCAACAAAAACGCAAAGCGCCAAGGCGAGTCGGCGTGCCGAGGGGTGAGCACACCTTCCAAAATGCCGGTGATGCCCAAGATGCGACCACTGTTCAAAAACAAAGCCGCTGCAGCGATGCCCAGCAAAATGCCGCCGAGCAAAGACGTCCAAGGTGTGAAGTGAAGCCAATCGATGTGCATGGTTGATATATCTCAAGTTGCCTATATTATTGTGCCCTTATGAAACCGCTCATTCACGGCATCTTCGATCCCGCCACTTGGACCGTCACCTACGTGGTCTACGACCAAGCAGGGGGCAGCTGCGCCATCATTGATTCGGTGCTCGACTACGACCCCAAATCGGGCCGCACCAGCACCGACTCGGCCGACCAAGTGATGGCGTTTGTGAAAGAGCAGCAGCTCAGCGTGGCTTGGATTTTGGAAACCCACGCACACGCCGATCACCTCACGGCGGCACCCTATCTCAAAGCGCATTTGGGTGGGCAAACGGCCATTGGCTGCCACATCACAGCGGTGCAACGCGTGTTCAAGGGGGTGTTCAATTTAGAAGGCAGCTTCAAAGAAGACGGCACACAGTTTGACCACCTGTTGAAAGAAGACGAAACCTTTGCCATTGGGTCACTCACCGCCCAAGCCTTGTACGTGCCCGGTCACACACCTGCGTGCGTGGCCTACCAAGTGGGCGATGCGGTGTTTGTGGGCGACACCTTGTTCATGCCCGATGTGGGCTCGGCACGTTGCGACTTCCCAGGGGGAGACGCCCAAACACTCTATGCCTCGGCGCGCAAAATTTTGAGCCTGCCGGACGAGACCCGTTTGTTCATGTGCCACGACTACCCCCCTGAAGGGCGTGACGTGCGCTTTGAAACCACAGTGGCCGAACAACGTACGCACAACATTCATTTGCATGACGGCATTGACGAAGCTGAATTTGTGCGCATGCGCACCGCGCGCGATGCCACCTTGGCCATGCCCGTGCTCATCTTGCCCGCTGTGCAAATCAACATCCGTGCGGGAGAGTTTCCTCCCAAGGATGACAACGGCGTGGCCTACCTCAAAATTCCTCTGAACGCGCTTTGACTTGATCTGATGGATCAATGTTTGCCGGCATTCGGCATAAAACCAGTGGTGAAGGCGAAGAAACCACCGACACACTCCCTAGCATGCTGTCAACACTTCCTGTGACGGTGGGGCTGACTTATTCGGGGAGAAACGTCTGAAAAGTCATGGGGCCCAAGGACTGACGATGCCCTTGTAGGTCTTGTTCAATGGGTTCGCGTAGTCGCCGCGCTTGCTGGTCATCAAGCGAGCTCGAATCAAACTTTCAGCCGTTACCGTTGCGGCGGCCACCCCGTCAATGACGGGGACACCCAATTCCGCTTGCAGTCGTTCGCACAAATCTGCCATGCCTGCGCAACCAAGCACGATGGCACCACTGCCGTCTTCGAGCAAGGCGCGTCGACATTCTTCGAGAATGGTTTTGTATGCATTGCTGTTGGGATCTTCCAATTCCAGCACGGCAATATCGCTGGCTCGGATGCGACGGCAATGACTTCGGACGCCGTATTTGTCTACAAGATGTTCGGCAATCACCACGGTACGAGTCAGGGTGGTGACCACCGAGAAGCCAGTGGCTAGATAGCAAGCGGTTCGCATGGCGGCTTCTGCCACACCAATGACGGGGCTTTTGGTAATTTCACGGGCTGCGTCCAATCCAGGATCGCCAAAACAGGCGATCACATAAGCGTCCACTCCCTCCAATTCGCCTTTTCGGATTTCCTCAAGCAGACCTAGACAGGCCATCGCCTCGTCGTAATAGCCCTCAATGGAGGCTGGCCCATGATCAGGGCTGACAGCAATGATTTCCACATCGGTAGATGAGACAGCCCGGGCTGCCTCGCCAATGGTTTGGGTCATAGACCACGTTGTGTTGGGGTTGATCACTTTGATTTTCATAATGCCTTCACTTTCAACTTTAAATTGTCTACAAAAAGCATGAGTAGTATAGGTGATTATCCTAGTAGATGTATGCAATAAATTGAAATATTGTTCACAACATGCAAACAAAGATGCGACTTTGGTTAAATTTTTTACAACCAATGTGTTCATCAAAATTGCATACAAACGATGAGAATTTCTGTTGTAACACTGCGCCTAGGCAGGCGCTCACTTCTGAAACTGAAAGGAAATTTCGATGAATAAAAGAAACTTAATTCGTACAAGTGTGTTCGCCGCAGTGGCACCTTGGGTGCTGGTGGGGGCCGCTCAGGCGCAGGAGGTTCTGAAAATTGGTGTCAATGGCGTGATGTCTGGTGAGGCCGCCTCGTGGGGTTTGGTCAACAAGTACTGCGCTGAAACCACCGCTGACATGTACAACGCCAAAGGGGG
>JBEEJP010000108.1:0-6395 GCA_041169125.1 Pseudomonadota bacterium | reverse complement strand
TGTGGGTTGCCCGCCACGATGCGCTCGACCTCGGCCAACGACAACGGGCAGCCAGTGGGTGCGTTGGGGTTGGGGAAGATGATGGCGCCTGCGGCTTGGCCATCGCGTGGCAGGTAGTCTTCCACACGGATGGTGAAGTCATCGGCCAGCGGGAGGGTGCGGTAGTCAATGCCATACAGCCCGCAATACACGGGGTAAAAGCTGTAGGTGATGTCGGGGAACCACAAGCCACCGGGGTGCTTGAGCAGTGCCATGAAGGCGTGGGCCAGCACTTCGTCAGAGCCGTTGCCCACAAACACCTGCTCAGGCGTGACGTGGTGGTGCGCAGCCAACGCCGCCTTGAGTGTGTCGGCATTGGGGTCGGGGTAGAGGCGCAGCGTGTCGTTGTTGGCGCTTTGAATGGCCTCCAACACGCGTGGGGATGGGCCAAAAGGATGCTCGTTGGTGTTGAGCTTGATCAGGTTGTTAATTTTCGGTTGCTCGCCCGGCACATAAGGGGTCAAGCTGTGAACGGTATCGCTCCAATATTGGCTCATAAAGTCTCACGTGAAAAGAAACGTGCAAGCCCCAATTCATGCGGGTTGCGGGGTGTCGATGGTATCATGTGAACCTTTTTATCAGATGGTTCAGAAGCGTTTTATGCGACAAGCTGAAGTAACCCGTAACACCAACGAAACCCAAATCACCGTCAAGGTCAACCTCGACGGCACGGGCAAAGCCAAGCTCTCGACAGGCATTGGTTTTTTTGACCACATGCTCGACCAAATCGCGCGCCATGGGTTGATTGACCTCGACATCCAAGCCGTTGGCGATTTGCACATCGACGGTCACCACACCGTGGAAGATGTGGGCATCACCTTGGGTCAGGCATTTGCCAAAGCCGTGGGGGATAAAAAAGGCATTCGCCGCTATGGCCACGCCTATGTGCCGCTGGACGAGGCTCTGAGCCGTGTGGTGGTTGATTTTTCTGGTCGCCCCGGCTTGGTCATGCATGTGCCGTTCAAGAGCGGCATGATTGGCGAGTTCGACAGCCAGTTGGCGTTTGAGTTTTTCCAAGGCTTTGTGAACCACGCCTTGGTCACCTTGCACATTGACAACTTGCGCGGCGAAAACGCCCACCACCAAGCAGAGACGGTGTTCAAAGCGTTTGCCCGCGCCTTGCGTGCGGCGCTTGAGCTTGATCCACGCTCTGCAGGTGTGATTCCCTCGACCAAAGGTAGCCTGTGAACAACAAAGTCGCCGTGGTGGACTACGGCATGGGCAACTTGCGCTCGGTGGCGCAAGCGGTGATGCATGCGGCCTCGGTGGTCGACCATGCGGAGGTGATCGTCACGTCAGACCCGCAAGTGGTGCGCGACGCACACCGCGTGGTGTTGCCCGGTCAGGGCGCCATGCCCGATTGCATGCGCGAGCTGCGCGACTCGGGCATGTTCGATGCGGTCATGGACGCTGCCCACAAAAAGCCCTTGTTTGGCGTGTGCGTGGGCATGCAAATGTTGCTCGACCACAGCGCCGAGGGCGACACCCCCAGCTTAGGACTGATCCCCGGCGAAGTGGTGCAGTTTGATTTGGCCGGCCGCACACAAGCCGACGGCAGCCGGTTCAAAGTGCCTCAAATGGGCTGGAACCAAGTGCAGCCCACGCGTCCTCACTTCATGTGGACTGACGTACCCGACGGTAGCTACTTCTATTTCGTCCACAGTTTTTATGCCCGCCCTGCCAATGCTGAGCACAGCGCGGCCCAAACTGACTACGGTGGTCTTTTTACATGTGCCGTAGCACGCGATAACATTTTTGCGACACAATTTCACCCGGAAAAAAGCGCGGCACATGGCTTGGCCCTGTACCGTAACTTTCTGCACTGGAACCCTTGAACCTCTGACTCATCATGTATCTCATTCCTGCCATTGACCTCAAAGACGGACACTGCGTGCGCCTCAAGCAAGGTGACATGGAGCAATCGACCATCTTCGGTGAAGACCCAGCGCAAATGGCGCTCAACTGGGTGGCCAAGGGTGCGCGTCGTTTGCATTTGGTGGACTTGAACGGCGCTTTTGCGGGCACACCCCAAAACAAAGCGGCCATCAAAGCCATTTTGAAAGCCGTGGGCCACGACATTCCGGTGCAGTTGGGTGGCGGCATTCGCGACCTCGATACGATTGAAAAATACATTGATGCGGGCCTGCAATACGTCATCATCGGTACGGCTGCCGTCAAAAACCCCGGTTTCTTGCGCGACGCATGCAGCGCTTTTGGCGGTCACATCATCGTGGGCCTCGATGCCAAAGACGGCAAAGTGGCCACCGATGGTTGGAGCAAGCTCACCGGTCACGACGTGGCCGACCTCGGCAAAAAGTTTGAAGACTACGGTGTCGAATCCATCATCTACACCGACATTGGCCGCGACGGCATGCTCACAGGCATCAACATCGACGCCACGGTCAAGCTGGCCCAAGCCGTGTCGATCCCCATCATTGCCTCGGGCGGTTTGTCCAATATGGCCGACATCGAACAACTCTGCGCGGTGGAAGACGAAGGCGTTGAGGGCGTGATTTGTGGTCGCGCCATTTACAGCGGCGATTTGGACTTTGAAAAAGCCCAAGCCCGCGCCGACGAACTCAATGGCTGATGCCCAAGCCGCAACGCGTGCGGCATGCAGTGAGTCGTACCAAGGGCTCGACTGCCAGCGCTTGACTTTGCCTTGTGGCGACACCGTGCTGGTGGCCCTGCAAGGTGCGCATGTGTTGTCATGGGTCAGCCAAGGCCGTGAGCGTTTGTTTTTAAGCCCCAACAATGTGTGGGATGGCCAGTCGGCCATTCGTGGTGGTGTGCCGGTTTGCTTCCCTCAGTTCAACCAACGCGGTACCTTGCCTAAGCATGGTTTTGCACGCAACATGGCTTGGACTGTGGGCGAGGTTGTGGCCACGGGTGACGGTGCGCACCATGACTTCACCCTCAGCACCAACGCCGACACACGGAGCATTTGGCCGCAAGCCTTTGTGGCCACTTTGCGTGTGGCGCTTGCGCCAGGCCAGTTGACGATCACGCTCACCGTGGACAACACCGAAACGCAAAATGATTTGCAGTTCACAGGCGCATTGCACACCTACTGTGCGGTGGACGACATTGACCTCACCGAGTTGCGTGGCTTGGGTGGCCGCCCCGAGTGGGATGCGGTGGCCGATGTGCACGGCCTAGCCGACGAGGCGCTGTATTTTGATGGCGAGTTTGACCGCGTGTACACATGGGCTGAAAGCGCCGCACCAAACCCACTGCATGTGCAAGACGGCACGAGCACGTTGCACATTGAACAAAGCCCCTCATGGGTTAACTCTGTGGTGTGGAACCCGGGTGAGAGCAAGTGCACCGCACTGGCCGACATGCCTGCCCACGGCTTTGCGCGCATGTTGTGCGTGGAAGCCGCGCAAGTGTTTGAACCCATCTCTATTCCTGCTGGTGGCCAATGGGTGGGCTGGCAGCGTTTGACTGTTTCTTGAAGAACTGTTTGGATCTCTATGCTCGCTAAGCGCATCATTCCTTGTCTTGACGTGACCGGTGGCCGCGTGGTCAAAGGCGTCAACTTTGTCGAGCTGCGCGATGCGGGCGACCCTGTGGAAATTGCCGCCCGCTACAACGACCAAGGCGCAGACGAGCTCACCTTTCTTGACATCACGGCTACTAGTGATGCGCGTGATGTCATCTTGCACATCATCGAAGCCGTGGCCAGCCAAGTGTTCATTCCCCTCACTGTGGGCGGTGGCGTGCGCACCGTGGACGATGTGCGCCGCATGCTCAACGCAGGTGCCGACAAAGTGAGCTTTAACTCTGCGGCCATCGCCAACCCGCAAGTCATTCGCGATGCGTCGGCCAAATACGGCGCGCAGTGCATTGTGGTGGCCATCGACGCCAAACGTCGCACCGCTGAGGACGAGCAACGCCTAGGTGCGAACGGCTTGCCCGTCGGCCCCGGCTGGGACGTGTTCAGCCACGGCGGTCGCAAAAACGTGGGCCTAGACGCTGTGGCGTGGGCCAAACAAATGGCCGACTACGGCGCGGGCGAAATTTTGCTCACCAGCATGGACCGCGACGGCACCAAAAGCGGCTTTGACTTGCAGCTCACCCGCGCTGTGTCAGACCTTGTGCCCGTGCCCGTGATTGCCTCAGGGGGCGTGGGCAACCTCGACCACTTGGCCGACGGCGTGCAACAAGGCGGCGCCGACGCCGTGCTGGCCGCCAGCATCTTCCACTACGGCGAATACACCGTGCAGCAAGCCAAAGAGCGCATGCGGGAGCGTGGGATACCGGTCAGGCTCTAATTCTTGCCCGTGCCACAAAGCAAGTGGGCATCAGCCCCTGCATCTCGACCGAACCCATTTCTTTAGGGTGCCGCATACCGCCTTATTTAGTGCGTCAAAGTACAAAAAATAGCATCCGATACAAGTAGACCTTTTTATTTCCGAGGCTACATTGAAGGTGATGAATGCACTCGCGCATTCGTCTAGCCTTCGCCAAATGAGCCGCAGCGCCCCAACCCATCATTCGAGCGGACCTGCACGAAAAGCCGCGCAGGCCGCTCAATTCAAACGTTATGCCTCTGAATAGCCGTAGCTCCAAATAGATATGGACAAGAAATTTCAGGTTTTCATTAGCTCAACTTTCCGTGATCTCCAAGAAGAGCGTCAAGCCGTACTCCGAGCAATTCTGGAGCTTGACCACATGCCTGCAGGGATGGAGCTTTTTCCTGCTGCGGACGATACTGCGTGGGAGTTGATCAAAGACGTTATTGAATCTTCAGACTACTACGCACTCATCATTGGCGGTAGATACGGGTCGCTTGATGAGGCCGGCATTGGCTACACAGAAAAAGAGTACGACTACGCCACTTCATTGAAGAAGCCAGTAATACCGCTGCTTCACAAGGAACCCGACAATCTACCAAGAGATAAGACAGAGACTGATGGCGCGCTCTGGGAGAAACTGAGGGTATTTCGTGCCAAGGTTGAAAAGCGCCATACCTGTGTGTACTGGACGACCGCTGATGATCTTCGTGCTCAGGTAATTATTGGCGTCACTTCAGCCATCAAGCGCACCCCGGCTGTTGGATGGGTTCGCGCCAGCGAAGTGCCAACGGAAGCAACACTTCAAGAAGCATTGGCCTTGCGCAAAAGAGTTGCCGAATTGGAGGCGCAAATTGAAGCCACCAAGACCGCGCCGCCGCCAGAAGCTCACACCTTAATGCAGGGTGAGGATCAATTCGAAATTGGCTGCACCTTTACCGCAACCCAACAAAAGTCGCCGTACTCGAGTAGTGGCTACAAAGGAACATTCCATCTGTCATGGAACGATATTTTTGCCGCAGTAGCCCCTTCAATGATCAATGAGTCGCGCCAGTGGAATCTAAGATGGGCGATACAGAGGTTCTTCGAAAAGCGTGCAAAGGAACAGTTCGAAAAGAATCCAAAGCTCACTGATGCAACGTTGAAAGACTTCAAGTTCGAGGATGACCTATTTGATACATGCATTGTTCAGTTCCGAGCACTTGGACTGATAAAGGAGAACAAAAAGGTTCGCAGCGTCAAAGACACAGATACTTACTGGACGCTAACACCCTATGGGGACTATTTGATGGTAAATCTAAGAGCCTTGCACCGAGAACAGCCGGAGGAAAAAGAGGTGGAGAAGGTGGTCGGTGCTTTAATAGCGAAGCGCCGACCGCCTCCGCACATTCGCAAGCAACTGGATCTGGGCTTTAGGCTGAAAGGTCAAAGCGTCGAGATATTCGAAATCCGTCCGGTGTGGCAAGGCAACGGGGAAATGCATGAGCTTTCGGTTGCAAAGACTACTTACATCAAGACCCAGCAAGTTTGGAGACTCTACTGGAAGCGGCAAGATCTCAAGTGGCATGGCTATCAACCGTTGCCAGAGGTGAACACCATCGAAGAAGCGCTCTCAGAGATTGATGCCGACCCTTACGCTTGCTTTTGGGGTTAGCTTGTTCGCGTATGGCAAACGGTTGCTGCGAATGGCGCTGAGGGAGCGCAGTGGAATCTTTATCTTGAAAAGATTCATGCTACAGTTGTACCAATATTTGTACAAATTGAGGTCGCTATGGATGCCATGACTTACAGCACAGCCCGCGCCAATTTGGCCGGAGTGATGAACCGCGTATGCGAAGACCACGAGCCTTTGATCATCACGCGCAACGGCGAACAGTCGGTTGTGATGCTCTCGCTAGACGATTACAAAGCGCTGGAAGAAACCGCATACTTGCTGCGCACGCCCGCTAACGCTCGGCGCTTGCTGGTGTCTATTGCGCAGCTCAATGCGGGTGAGGGCGTGAAGCGCGAGTTGACCAAGTGAAGCTGATTTTTGCTGAGTTGGCTTGGGAGGATTAC
>JBEEJP010000107.1:0-6514 GCA_041169125.1 Pseudomonadota bacterium | reverse complement strand
GTGAAAGCGCGGCCACTGGGTTGGACCGTGATGTTGAAACTCATCTTTTAGGTATCCTTGAACTTTTATAGGGTGTATTTTGCCTTCCAATCAATCCCCCCTTGGCGCCTTGCCTTCTCGCTTCAAACGCGAGCGTTTGCTCATCATCGGCTGTGGTGATGTGGGCCAACGCGTGGTGCGTGCGCAGCGCCATGTGCGGGTGGTGGCACTCACCTCCAGTCCGGCACGTGTGGCCGCTTTGCGTGCCCAAGGCGTGACGCCCGTGGTGGGCAATTTGGATGCGCCTGCCAGCTTGCAGCGCTTGGCGGGTTGGGCCACGCGCGTGTTGCATTTGGCCCCCCCGCCCTTGCAAGGCGAGGCCGATCCGCGCACCTTGGCCCTGACCCGCGTGTTGATGCATCGCAGTGCGCCGCGCAGCCTGGTGTACGGCTCAACCAGTGGTGTGTATGGCGACTGTGCCGGTGCTTGGGTGGCGGAACACCGTTTGGTCAATCCCATGACCCCCAGAGCGTTTCGACGTACGGATGCCGAAGCGCGCGTGCGTCACTTGGGGCGCCTACGGGCCAACGCCACGCGTGTGAGTGTGTTGCGCATTCCCGGCATTTACGCCCCCGACCGCGAAGGCGGCACGCCGCGTGAGCGTTTGTTGCGCGGCACGCCTGTGCTGGCGCGTGAGGATGATGTGTTCACCAACCACATCCACGCCGATGATTTGGCACGTGCCTGCCAGCGGGCGCTGTGGCGTGGCAAGCCGCAACGCACTTACAACATCAACGACGACAGCCAGTGGTTGATGGGCGATTATTTCGACATGGCGGCAGGTTTGTACGGCTTGGCCAAACCACCACGCATCAGCCGTGCGCAAGCACAAACGGCGTTGCCTGCGATGCAGCTGAGCTTCATGAGCGAGTCGCGCCGCATGGTGAACACGCGCATGAAGCGCGAGCTGCGCTTGCAGCTGCGCTATGCGAAAGCACAAGACGGATTGGCCTAAGCCGCAGGGGTGATGTTGCGGCGTGGATGGACTCAGTCGAATTTGATGTTGCCCGCCTTGATGGCCTTGGCCCAACTGACGGTGTCACGCTCGAGCAGTTTGGTGGTGTTCTCGGGGCTGAGGTGGCGCACTTCAACACCCGCCGCATCCGCGCGTTGTTTGGTTTCCGCTTGCTCCATGCTGCGTTTGACATCGGCTGAGAGTTTTTGCACCACCTCTTTGGGCGTGCCGCTGGGCACGTACAAGGCCACCCAAGATTCCAACTCAAACCCACTCAAACCCGCTTCGGCCGCAGTAGGGACTTGCGGCAGTTGGGGGTGGCGTGTTTTGCCGGTCACCGCCAAAGCCTTGAGCTTGCCGTTGAGCACATGGCCCATGACCGAGGGTGGTGTGGTGATGAACACCTGCACTTGCCCCGCCAACACGTCTTGAATGGCTTGGCCCGAGCCTTTGTAGGGCACGTGCGTCATTTCAATGCCGGTTTGTTGCTTGAAAATTTCCGTGCCGATGTGCGACACCGAGCCATTGCCCTGTGAGGCGTAATTGAGCTTGCCCGGATTTTGTTTGGCCCACGCGATGAACTCTTTCAAGTTGTTGGCGGGGACGGAAGGGTGTACCGCAATCACATTGGTGGCCACGGTGATGAGGCCCACGGGGGTGAGGTCTTTCAAGTCCCAAGGCAGCTTGTCCATCAGGATGGGGTTGGCAATGTGATAGCCCGAGTAAGACACCAACACGGTGTAGCCGTCTTTGGCGCTGCGCGCCACGTTGCCATAGGCGAGGTTGCCGCTGCCACCGGGCTTGTTGTCGACCACCACCGATTGGCCTGTGACGCGTGCCAAGGGCTCGCTCACCAAACGTGCCGAGGTGTCGACCAAGCCGCCGGGTGGGTTGGGCACCACCAGTGTGATGGGCTTGCTGGGGTAGGCGTCCGCTTGTGCGTGGGCAGCAAGCGGTGTCATCAGTGCGTTGATGCTGAGCAAGGTTGTGGCGAGCACAGCCACAGGGATGTGGCGACGTGTGAGTTGTTTCATAAGGTCTCCTTTTTGTTGTGCGTGAGTTTTTATCGTTGTCCCATGTGGACATTTTCAAAAATGCCCTGTGCTTCACGTGGCATGCAACGCCAGTACTGCGGGCTGGCTTGTACTTTGCCTTGCAAGGCTGCGGCGGCTTCCCAGACCCAACGTGGTTTGTAGAGGAATGCGCGGGCCAAAGCCACCAAGTCGGCATCGCCACGCGCCACGATGTCTTCTGCCTGTTGGGGTTCCGTGATGAGTCCCACGGTGATGGTGGGCATCCCTGTTTTTTGCTTCACCAATTTGGCGAAGGGCACTTGGTAGTCAGGGCCCAAGGTGATTTTTTGCTGAGCCGACACACCGCCCGATGAGATGTGCACAAAGTCTGCCCCTGCCAGTTTTAAACGCATCGAGAAGTCGGCGGTTTCTTCGGGTGTCCAGCCCCCTTCCACCCAGTCAGAGGCAGAGATGCGCATGCCCACCGCGCCTTTAAAGACAGCGCGTACGGCTTCGAAAACTTCCATCGGAAAGCGTGTGCGGTTGTCAAAGTTGCCACCATAGTGGTCGGTGCGATGGTTGGCGACGGGGGACAAAAACTGGTGCAACAAATAGCCATGTGCGCCGTGCAACTCAATGGCGTCAATGCCCATGGCTTGCGCACGTTGGGCCGCTTGTGCAAATGCTTGTTTGATGTTCGCCAAGCCTTGGGCATCGAGCGCGTGGGGGGCGGTTTCTTGTGTGAGGTGAGGAATTGCCGACGGGCCCACGGTAGACCAACCGCCGTGCTCGGGTGTGATCAACTGGCCACCTTCCCAAGGTGTGGCGCTCGACGCTTTGCGTCCTGCGTGTGCCAGCTGAATACACACGGGCACTTGCGGTGCCAATTGGCGTGCGCGGTGAAGTGTGTCT
Source organism: Pseudomonadota bacterium (assembly GCA_041169125.1). GTDB lineage: Bacteria > Pseudomonadota > Gammaproteobacteria > Burkholderiales > Burkholderiaceae_C > Limnohabitans. The sequence continues at coordinate 3,595 of JBEEJP010000107.1, read as the reverse complement.
TGCAAGGCGGCGGCAGTGCTGTCGTCCCACAGGCCCAAGCACTGGGGCGTGATGCGGCCTTCGGGCACCACTGCCGTGGCTTCAATGATGAACATGGCTGCGCCACTGTTGAGCATATTGACCCAGTGTGCCAAGTGCCAATCGGTCGCGTGCCCGTTGACCGCCGAGTATTGGCACATCGGCGCCACCACGGCGCGGTTGGCCAGCGTGAGAGGGCCACGCGGTGAGGTGAGGGTGAATTCAGAAAATAAGTGGCTCACAAGAACTCCTAAACAAAAAATGCCTGCGAGTCAGGCAGGCACATATCGTAGAGGCAGTCTTTTTAGAGGCGTGGCATTTGGGTGACAGCCGTCAATCCAAATCAACTTTGAAATCGTTGGGGTCGCCTTTGTCTAAATTGGCATCTTCTTTGTGCACTTTTTCTTCAAAGTCACTCAGTCGGTGGTTCAAGGCATCCACGTTTTGCTTGATGCCAGCCAGCCTGCCTTGAAACGCATCGTTGAGCTGCTCGCGCTTGTGCTTGGCTTGTTCGAGTTCTGCCGGGCTGAGGGGGTGGCGTGCTGCAGGTTTGGCTGCGGTTTTGACAAGCTTGCCACCCGCAGCCGCAGCGCGGGCTGGTGTGGGTGGCGTGGCTGATGTGCCCGTGGCGAAGTTCACTGTTTTTCGCTCAACACCTTCGGCGGGGAGTTGCTCAAAATGGGACTCTATTTTTCCGTTGTCCACGCCTTGTCGGTTCATGCCTGGAGGGGCATCTTCTGGCGCCGCTTGACGGTTCAGTGCTGCTGCATCGGTCGCGAGAGGCTGGTGGTTATCCCCCATCGCAGGGGTTTTTGCCAAGGCTTGCAGGTTGTCGTTCAGGCGGTCTTGCGGGATGGCCTGATGGTTGTCTTGTTGGCCGACGTTGGCAATGGCTTGCTCGTTCTTGCCGATGGCCTCTGAGCCAATGCCTTGTCGGTTGTCGGCGTTCGCATCAGTGGGCAGTCCTTCGCGATGGCGCAGGGCGTCTTCGGTGGGCAAGGCTTGCAAATTGGCAGCCGCAGGTGCGTCTTGCCCCAGACCTTGACGGTTTGACACCATGTCGTCTTGGCCAATCGCTTGATGGTTGTCACTCACGCCACTGTTGGTGAGGGCTTGTTGGTTGGTGCCAAACTGATCTGTGCCAACGCCTTGCACATTGGATGCTATCGATTGAGTGGGCAACTCTTGTCGATTGGCTTCAATCGCTTTCTCGTGGGGGATGTTTTGTGTGTTGCTGGCAATGCCAGCGCTGCCCACGTTTTGCTTGTTGTCGGTGAGGGCGTCAGTGGAGATGCCTTGGCGGTTGTCTTGGATGTTCTTGTCGGTGTCGAGCTTTTGCTGGTTCGCGGCCATCACATCGACAGAAACACCTTGCATATTCGTTGCCACACCCTTGTCTGCGCCGATGGACTGAATATTGGCTTGTATGTTGTCTGTGCCGATGGTTTGCACGTTGGCAGCTAGCGTGTCCGTGGCCACACCTTGCACATTGGGGCTTGATGGCGCTTGACCTGCAATCGCTTGACGGTTGGCGGTTGGCGCATCTGTTGCGATTTTCTGAACGTTGCTGTCTTGCGTGGCATCCGAGGCAATGTGCTCGGTGTGTTCGGCCAATGCGGCAGCCAAAGCCTTTTGCGCTTCTAGGGCTTTTTGTGCTTTTTCTTCAAACGCACGCTTGCGCGCCGCAGTCTCTTCTTCGTGAGAGACCACAATGTTCTTGGGAGTTTTGGCGTTGCCCGTGTGTTCGGAGACTGAAACACTGTGTTGTGAGCCACTTCTGACTATGCCGGAAAAGTCGTCGTCACTCATAAGATTGATGGCGCTATCGAGTCAGGACGGTACGCGGTACCGATGGTGCCCGGGGCCGGAATCGAACCGGCACGCCTCGCGGCGGGGGATTTTGAGTCCCCTGCGTCTACCAATTTCACCACCCGGGCACGGGAGAGAAGACCAAGATTATGCCACAGATTTTGAGGCTGGATCCACTGCTGAGAAAAAACTTGTGTCATGGTGGTGGATGGGCTTGAGGATGAACTTTCGTTATATCGGCAGAACGCCTCAGGGCTTGAGAGTTCAACGTTGGAGTAGATGCACTCGATCAAACATTTTTGTTGCGTTCTTAATTGTTTGGAATTAAAATTCCAAGCATTGCAGGTAATTGCTTACCTTTCCTGTAATTAAGTTTGACTGGGCAGTAGCACCCTCAACGCTACACACCTCTACCGCCTCCTATCTCACTGGGTTTTTGGTGGTCATTCTTTCCAAACTTGGCAAGCTCATTGCACTGACATATTCGTCAGCTTGGCTCTTTCTGGGCCGTATTTACTTTTTACTCATGACAACTCATACAACTACCGCATTCACTGCGGGCAAATTTTTAATCACTCCAATGACCCGTACTTGTCAGAACGGTCGCTATATCGCATCGCTGTCTGTGCGTTGTGGTCAGAAATCTCAAACACACGACAAGGTCTACAGCTTTCATCCAGAGTTCGACTCTGCAGACAGTGCCTTGACCTATGCCGCTGTACAAGGCCGTTACTGGCTGATTAACCCCAAGGCATTTGCCTAACAACTGGAGGTCCACATGGCCAAAGAAGAACTGATTGAAATGCAAGGCAAAGTGGATGAAGTTTTGCCAGACATGCGTTATCGCGTCACGTTAGATAACAAGCATCAAATCGTGGCCTACATCGGCGGCAAGATGCGTAAATTCAAAATTCGCATCTTGGCTGGTGACAAAGTCACGGTAGAGATGTCACCCTATGACTTGAGCAAGGGGCGTGTAACTTTTAGGCATATTGAGACCCGTATGCCACCAAGCAGTGCCCCCGCTAGACGACCACATCGCTGATGACTTTTCAGTTTTGATCCAAGAACGCACGATCTAACCCATCGTGCGTTTTGCTTTCTGTAACTCTCAAAATGAGAGATAGCTGCTGTCGTGTAAAACGACACCATCGCTCCTAGGTTCAGCAATGTTCTAGTCCTCTGCGTCTATCGGGCGGCTGGCGCTTAGCTTTGCAAGAAAGTTTGTTGCCCTCAGGTGGCTTAAAAAATCGGCGCCGATTTTTTACGGGAGTTTCTTGGCTGCAGCACGGACAGCACGTTCACTAATCTTGCCAGTGGCATCACGCATCTGTTGCAGTGTTGTCTCACCCGAAAAGCCCGGAATTGGCTTTGGCAGGTTCTTGTTAAGCGTGTCGCCACGTTTTTGGCGGATGGTTCCGTCTTCATCGCGATGGCGGTTGTCGAGTCCAGGTTGTTTCATATAGGTCCTTGTTGAACCGCATAGCGACTTGCCTAGCGGCATAACTTAACGATATGGGCACGAATGACGCATTCAAGAGCGTCAAATCAAGAAAATTACACAAAACTGGAATAGAGTTGACAAAATAAATTGATTGGCTCCAATGACAACGCAACCAGAAGCAAAGCCTGCTGTACAGATACAACCTCCCTACGCAAAAGATGCGTTAGGTCGAAAACCATACGCCCAAAACCTTATCAAACTCATCGAAAGGATTCCCAAAGGAGTTATCGCGATTGATGGTGATTGGGGTGTTGGAAAGTCATG
>JBEEJP010000106.1:0-6564 GCA_041169125.1 Pseudomonadota bacterium | reverse complement strand
AGTTCACGTGCAAGCCCTTGTCTTTGTCGACGATGAGTTTCAAAAAGTCGAGCACGTTGCGTGCATACAAAGCGCTCGCATCTGCAGCCACCAAGGATGGCAAGTTGGTCTCACCCACAATGACCACACCATGTTTGGTCACGGTCTTGCCTGCTTCGGTCAACGGACAGTTGCCATCGATGCCGTGCGCGCCCTTGCCTGCCGCAATGTCCACAATCACCGCACCGGGCTTCATGGCTTTGACCATGTCTTCGGTCACCAACACAGGCGCGGCACGACCGGGAATGAGGGCGGTGGTGATCACGATGTCGGCCAAGGCCACGCGCTTGGCCACTTCGGCTTTTTGGCGGTCTAACCAGCTTTGCGGCATGGGGCGGGCATAGCCGCCCACGCCTTCGGCGCAATCACGCTCTTCTTGGGTTTCAAACGGCACGTCAATGAACTTGGCGCCGAGCGATTCAATCTGTTCTTTCACCGCGGGGCGCACATCGGTGGCTTCAATCACCGCCCCCAAACGCTTGGCTGTGGCAATGGCTTGCAAGCCCGCCACACCCACACCCAAGATGACCACGCGTGCGGCTTTGACCGTGCCCGCAGCCGTCATCAACATGGGGAAGAACCGTTGGTATTTGTCAGCCGCCAACATGACGGCTTTGTAGCCTGCGATGTTGGCTTGGCTCGAGAGCACGTCCATGCTTTGGGCACGGGTGGTGCGCGGCGCCGCTTCTAGGGCAAAGCCGGTGGCGCCCGCTGCGGCCAAACGCTCTAAGCCTTCGCGGTTGAAAGGCTCCAACATGCCCACCACCGTGCTGCCCGATTGGATGCGCGAGGTTTCAGCCGCCTCAGGCGCACGCACCTTCAACACCAAGTCGCTGGCCCAAGCCTGATCGGCATGAACTAACTCAACACCGACTGCAGCATAGGCCTCATCAGGCACACTGGCGGCCACGCCAGCGCCCGACTGCAACCGGACCACATGACCTTGAGCGATTAACTTTTTTGCTGTTTCTGGCGTGAGCGCAACCCGCGCCTCACCTGCAGCAGTTTCGGCGGGAACACCAATCGTGAGTGACATCGAAATCAACCTTTGCGTGTAACTTTGCAAGCCTCGCCAAATATATTAGCGTTAGCTTATCTATTAAAACCGAATCCCCTCGCCAACACAAGTTTGGTTTACCCTAACTCAGCCGAGAAACATTAGCCTAACGCCACGCGCATTTGGTCAATCACGGCCTTGTAGTCGGGTTTGCCAAAAATCGCGCTGCCGGCCACAAAGGTGTCCGCGCCCGCGTCTGCCACTTGACGGATGTTGTCGGGCTTGATGCCGCCATCCACTTCCAGACGGATGTCCTTGCCGCTGGCGTCAATCAACTTGCGAACTTGCTCAATCTTGCGCAGCGCCGAGTCAATGAAGCTTTGGCCACCAAAGCCGGGGTTGACGCTCATGATGAGGATGAGGTCAATCTCGTCAATCGTCCACTCCAGCACATCCAGCGGCTCGGCGGGGTTGAACACCAATCCCGCTTTCACCCCCTTGCTCTTGATGGCTTGGATGCTGCGGTGCACATGGCCGCTCGCATCGGGGTGAAAGCTGATGTAGTCTGCGCCCGCTTCGGCGAACGACGCAGCCAACGCGTCGACGGGCGAAATCATCAAGTGCACATCAATCGGCACGGCCACGCCCGCGGGCGTTTTGGCGTGCGGCTTCAAGGCTTGGCAGATCATGGGGCCGAACGTGAGGTTGGGCACGTAGTGGTTGTCCATCACGTCAAAGTGAATCCAATCAGCGCCGGCGGCAATGACGTTTTTCACTTCATCGCCCAAACGGGCAAAGTCAGCGGACAAGATGGAAGGGGCAATGCGGTAGGTCATAGGGCCTGATTATTTCATCCTTGGCCTCATGGGCTTTGGCTTAGGCCAAAATCACCCCATGCCACGCTATAAGTTCCAAGTCGAAGTCCATCCGCAATACCTGTCTGAGCAGTCTGACCCAGACGGTGATTTGTACATGTTTGCCTACACGATCACCATCACCAATGTGGGCAACGTGGCGGCACAACTGATTTCACGCACTTGGAATGTGAACGACTCGCAAGGCACCCACGAAAAAATCAAAGGCTTGGGCGTAGTGGGGCATCAGCCCTTCTTAAAACCAGGCGAGCAGTTCGAATACACCAGCGGTACACGGTTACGCACGCCCACAGGCACCATGCATGGCAGTTACTTTTGCGTCGCCGAAGACGGTGAGAAATTTGATGTCGACATCCCCATGTTTGTGCTCGACGCGCTCAGCGACGAGCCCGGCAAACGCAACCTACACTGAGCACCACCATGGGTGAATTTGATCTGATCGAGCGCTACTTCAAGCGCCCCACACACAAAGCCGCCTTGGGCGTGGGAGACGACTGCGCCTTGCTCAACACCACCCCTGGCATGCAATTGGCCGTCTCCAGCGACATGTTGGTTGAAGGTCGTCACTTCTTGAGCACCGTCGACCCCGAGCGTTTGGGCCACAAAGCCTTGGCCGTGAACCTGAGCGATTTGGCCGCCATGGGTGCCGAACCTGTGGGCTTCACTCTCGCACTCGCATTGCCTCGCGTTGACGAAGCATGGCTGGCCGGTTTTTCGCGTGGCTTGTTGACGTTGGCCGATGCACACGGCTGCGAGCTGGTAGGCGGTGACACCACGCAAGGCCCACTCAATATTTGCATCACCGTGTTTGGCGAAGTACCCCCGGGCGACGCCCTGCTGCGCCAAAACGCACAAGTGGGTGATGACATTTACATCAGCGGCACCGTGGGCGACGCACGCTTGGCACTCGAAGTGTTTCGTGGCACACACAGCCTGTCTGGCGAAGCGTTTGAGCAAGCCCGTTTGCGCATGGAGCAACCCACACCCCGCGTTGCCTTGGGCACGGCCTTACGCGCCATTGCCAATGCTGCGATTGATGTCAGCGATGGCTTGCTGGGCGACTTGGGACACATCCTCAAACGCTCAGGCGTGGGGGCACAGATTGACACAGCTTGGTTGCAAGCGGCCGGAGCTTTTGGTGAAGCGCGTTTGGCCGCAGGCATCACCCCGGTGTTGGCCGAATTGCCTTGGAACAAACGTCTCGAATTCGCCCTGTCTGGCGGCGACGACTACGAGCTGTGCTTCACCGCACCTGTGAACCAACGCGAGCTGGTGCACGCCGCCGCATGGGAAACCCACACACCTGTCACGCGCATTGGCCGCATCACCCACGAGCAGGGCTTGGTCGTGCTTGACCCGCAAGGCCAGCCCATTGCCAAACGCTTTGCGTCGTTTGATCACTTTGCTTGAAGTGCAAACCGTATGGCTGATTTCATTCCCCACATCAACCGCCGTTTCTTACTCTCTCATCCCGCGCATTTCATCGCCTTGGGCGCAGGCTCTGGCTTGTCACGGATTGCGCCCGGCACGGCGGGCACGTTGTGGGCGTGGGCCGTGTTTGCACTCTTGCAAACTTGGTTAAACCCCATCCAAATGGGCCTGCTGATTGCAGCATCCACCTTGGTTGGTTGGTGGGCCTGCACCGTCACGGCACAGCACATGGGCGTGGCTGATCCCGGCGCGATTGTGTGGGACGAGGTGATTGCGTTTTGGTTGGTCCTGTGGTTGGTGACACCCACCACCTTTTGGGGCCAGCTGGGTGCGTTTGTTGTGTTCCGCTACTTTGATGCGGCCAAGCCTGGCCCAGTGCGTTGGGCCGACAGCCTGTTCAAAGGTTTTGGTTGGCGTGGGGGTTGGGGCATCATCTTTGATGATTTGGTCGCGGCGTTTTGCACCCTGTTGGTCTTTGCAGTTTGGAGGTCCCAATGAGCTCACTCACCTTGACGGAACAACTCGCTGAAGTGCTGCAACAACACGGCTGGATGTTGGCCACGGCCGAGAGTTGCACGGGCGGCATGGTCGCTGCCCACTGCACCGATTTGTCAGGCTCTAGCCACTGGTTTGAACGCGGCTTTGTGACCTACAGCAACGAGGCCAAACACGACATGCTGGGGGTGGACTCGGCCTTGATCGGCGAGCATGGCGCGGTGAGCGAAGCCGTGGCCCAAGCGATGGCGCTGGGGGCGATGCGCCGCTCACAGGCGCAAGTCACGCTGGCCGTGACAGGCGTGGCTGGGCCGACAGGCGGCAGCGCCGATAAGCCTGTGGGCACTGTGTGGTTCGCATGGGCCACGCCCAGCGACACAGGCCCCACACTGGGCGCAGAAACAGCGTGGGTCAAAACCGAGCGCATGCAATTCAGTGGCGACCGTGCGGCCGTGCGCCAAGCGGCTGCACAACACGCACTGAAAACTTTACTGGACTTGTTGCAGCAGCACTAAGACCTTGAGGCGATCGCCACGCACGCAGACCTGCGTGGTCTTTCAAACCGGCAATGCCGCTGGAAACACTTTCCCCACCGCAACACCCAAACGCGCCATGCGGTTGCGCATGGTCAACACGGCTTTGTCTTTGCTGATGAGTTGGGTTTGGTGTTGTGCCGCAAGGTCGATGAATTTTTGATCATCCCCGTCTTTGCACACGAATTGGCACTTGGGGGCCGTGGGCATCAGGTGTGCATGCGCATCAAACTGAGCCAAGATGTCCTGCGCCTTGCGTTGGCCAAACGCCAATCGACTCGCGATGTGGGTATAGGCCAGCACGCGCTCTAGCTCATCACGCATCACTTGCGTGGCCACCCATTGCACCGTCTTGTGTTCAAGCGCCTCCAGCAATGCAGGTGTGGCTGGGTCTTGGTAAAGCCACACATCCAGCACGATGTTGGTGTCCAGCACTACGCGCACAGGCGCAACCGTTGCCATGTGGCTCACGATGCCGATGGGCCTGTGCCATCGGCGCTTGGCGTGTCGTTGGGTTTGCTGCGCATCGAGCCCGCACGCAGATCAAAGCGGAACATGCGGCATTCAATCGGGCCGTTCCACATGGGCACTCGGCGCGATTCTTTGAAACGCATGCGGCTTGGCAGCTTCAAGTCGGGCGTCAACATCCAAGCACTCCAACCGGCATAGTTTTTCTTCCAGTGGCTGGCCAGTTGCGCAAAGAAATCGCCACCGTCTTCGGTTTGCGCAATGTCTCGCGCGCCAAAACGTGGCACATCGTTGCGCACCATGTCGGACTCGTCTTCAAACGGTGACACATACTCGGTGGGTGGCGCGTAACGCGCACGACGCGCCGCACCCGCGATACCGGCAGCTTCAATACGTTCGCCATAAGGTGGGTTGACCAACATCACACCGGGTGCATCGCACGGGGGCATGCGTTGCAAGGCGTCACCACCGCGCAGTTGCACCGCATGCGCCACACCACCGCGCTCGGCATTGCGCTGCGCGAAGTCAACCATACGGAAGGCCACATCACTGCCGTACACCGCCGCACGCGGTTCGCACTCTTGTGCCCGCGCGTTGTCGAGCAAGCCATGCCACACATGCTCTTGGTAAGGAATGAGTTTTTGGAAACCAAACTTGCGCATCGAACCCGGCGCGATGTTGCACGCGATTTGCGCGGCCTCTACCGCAATGGTGCCACTGCCACAGCAAGGGTCATACAGGGGCACGCCTTGCGCGACCAAGCCATCGGGGTTGGCAGCTGTGCCATCGCCCATGCTCCAGCAACTGGCAGCCAACATGGCCGCTGCCAAGGTTTCTTTGAGCGGGGCATCGCCCTTGTCCGCGCGCCAGCCGCGTTTGAACAAAGGCTCGCCCGAGGTGTCGATGTAGAGCGTGCACTCATCAGTAGTCAGGTGGGCGTAGATGCGCGCATCGGGCCATTGCGTGTTGACATCCGGACGCACACCAAACTTGTGACGGAAGCGATCCGCCACCGCATCTTTCACTTTGAGCGCAGCAAAGTTCAAGCTCTTTAAGGGGCTGTGTTGTGCAGTGATTTCAATCTTGAAGGTTTCTTTGGGCGAGAACCACAGCTCCCACGCCACCTCACAGGCCGCACGGTAGAGGTCTTGTTCTTGGCGGTACAGGGTGTGCGACAACTCGACCAACACGCGTTGCGCCAAGCGGCTGTGCAGGTTGAGCTTCATCACATCGCGCCACGAGGTGCGCACCATCACACCGGCCCGAAACACACGCAGATCTTCGTCGCCCACGCCTGTGATTTGGCGAACCTCTTGGGCCAAATAGGTTTCAACGCCGGCCGCACAGGGCAGGAAAAGATGCAGTTGATTCATAGTGTTATCGGTTGAGGACAGAGCAAATTGCTGCGCAACTTGGTCTGTCCCGCAAGTTATCAGAGAGCTTTGCGCAAGGTCGTGGGCGCAATACGCAGCGCTTCACGGTATTTGGCCACGGTGCGGCGTGCGCACTCAATGCCTTGCTCTTTGAGCATTTCGGAGAGCTGATTATCCGACAGCGGTTTTTTGGGGTTCTCGCTCGCCACAAACTGCTTGATCAACGCACGCACCGCTGTGCTGGACGCGTTGTTGCCACTCTCCGTCTCTAGTCCAGAGCCAAAGAAATACTTGAGTTCAAAGGTGCCATAGGGCGTGCTCATGTACTTGCTGGTGGTCACGCGGCTGATGGT
>JBEEJP010000105.1:0-6585 GCA_041169125.1 Pseudomonadota bacterium | reverse complement strand
GCCATTGCGGCCCAACAAGCCCACGGTTTCGCCTTTGCGAATGTCTAGGCTCACGCCATGCAGCACGTGGCTGCTGTCGTACCACGCATGCACGTCTTGGGCTTGCAAAATGATTTCAGAGCTGACAGACATCAGTGGTCTCCCAAATAGGCGCTGCGCACATCGGGGTTGTTGCGCACTTCATCGGGCGTGCCCGAGGCAATGACGTTGCCGTTGACCATGACGGTGATGCAGTCGGCGATGCGAAACACCGCATCCATGTCATGCTCGACCAACAAAATGGCATGGTCGTGTTTGAGTTCTTGCAGCAGCGCGAGCATGCGCTCGGTTTCTTCGGCACCCATGCCCGCCAAGGGTTCGTCGAGCAACAGCACTTGTGGTGCCGTGGCCAAGCACATGGCAATTTCAAGCTGACGTTTTTGGCCGTGGCTCAGGTAGCCTGCTTGGCGGTGCAACACATCGCCCAAGCCCACACGCACGGCCGCGTCATGGCCGATGTGTTGTGTGACAGGGTCGGTCTCGGCACGGCGCCAAAACGCCCAAGCTTGTTGGTGTTGTGCTTGTGCCGAGAGGCGGCAGTTTTCGAGCACCGTGAAGCTGGGGTAGATGGTGTTGCGTTGGTAGCTGCGGCCTAAACCTGCGCGTGCGCGGCGAGGCTGTGGCCACTGCGAAATGTCTTGGCCGAGCAGTTCGACTTCGCCCGATGACGGAGGAAACTCACCCGACAACAAATTGATGAGGGTGGACTTGCCCGCGCCATTGGTACCAATCACGGCATGCACACTGCCCCGCGCCAAGTCGATCGAGACGTCGTTCACAGCGACCAAACCGCCCCAGCGGCGGGTGAGGTGTTTGCCTCGCAAGAGGATGTGGGCACTCATGCGGCGTCCTCCTGGCGGTGCTTGCTTGGCGCACGGCCACTCAAACGTTCACGGAACTGTTGAGGCAACGCCACCAAGCCATGCGGCATGAACGCCACGCATGCCATGATGGCCAAGCCCAAGCCCAGATGCCAGTGCTTGGCGTAGCTGCCAAACACGGCTTCGGATTGAAACAACTCTTGCAACAGGGCGAACGCAAATGCACCGATGAGCGCACCACGCATGTGGCCTAAGCCGCCCAAAATGATCATGACCAACACCGCGCCGCTCAAGTGCCAGCTGAGTAACTCAGGGTTCACAAAACCGTCTTTGATGGCAAACAAATAACCCGACCAACCCGCGATGGCCCCTGACAGGGTGAAGGCTGCGAGCTTGTAGGGGTAGGTGGAAAAGCCGGTGGCTTTCATGCGTTGCTCATTCACGCGAATGCCTGCGAGGGCGCGGCCAAACGGTGAGCGCAACAGCTGTGTGAGAAAGAGGTAGCCTGCCAATAAGCTGAACCAAATGAAGCCATACAAGTGCATGGGTTGGTCCAGGTCAACCCAGCCCAGCGCAGGTTTGACGTACATGTAGATGCCATCGGTGCCACCGCCCAAGGGGGTGTCGTGCACCACGTAGTAGGCCATTTGCGAAAACGCCAAGGTCACCATGATGAAGTACACCCCTTGCGTGCGCAACGAGAGTGCCCCCACGGCCAGTGCATAGCCGCCTGCCAACACCACGGCAGATACCAGTGACCACAGCAAGGAGGGCGCACTGCCATCCGTGGGTGCCAGCAGCAATGCCGCATACGCGCCAATGCCAAAGAAGGCCGCCTGACCAAAGCACACCAAACCCGTGCTGCCCACGAGCAACTCAAGGCTCAGGGCCAGCAAGGCGTAAATCATGATCTTGGCCACCAAGTCCACGCCATACGAACTGGCAATGGCCGGCCACAGCGCCAACAGACCAAACACGGTCACCACAAAAGAAGAAGGATGACGCATGGTTTCAGTCCTTGAACAAGCCGTTGGGGCGCCACAAAAGTATGAGCGCCATCAACACATACATCAACACGCCCGCCGCTTGCGGCACGAGCACCTTGCCAAAGGTGTCAACGATGCCAATGAGCAACGCTGCCACTAACGCACCTTTGATGGAGCCAATGCCACCAATGACCACCACCACAAAACAAATGATGAGCACAGCATTGCCCATATTGGGATACACGCTCGAGACGGGCGCGGCGATCATGCCGGCAAACACCGCCAGCGCCACACCGATGGCAAACACGATGCGATAGAGCAAGGTGATGTCGATGCCCAAGCTTTGCACCATCTCGCGGTTGTTGGTGCCCGCGCGAATCATCATGCCTAAGCGTGTGCGCGTGAACACAAACCACATGACCACCGCCAACAGCAAGCACACGCCGCTGATGAACAAACGGTAGACGGGATAGGTCATGAGGTCATTGAGTTGCAGCGCACCGTTCAAGAAGGGGGGCACGGTGACGCCGTGCACATCGTCACCCACCATCAAGCTGCGCAGCTCTTCAAAGACCAAAATCAAACCGTAGGTCATGAGCACTTGTTGCAAGTGTTCACGCTCATACAAAAAGCTAAAAAAGGCCCATTCCAGCACGTAGCCCAGAATGACCGAGAGCACCAAACCCGCCACCATGGTGCTAAAGAATTCACCGCCAAACGCAGCACCCACCACAGGGGCCAAGGCATAGGCCATGTAGGCGCCAATCATGTAGAAGCTGCCGTGCGCCAAATTGATGACGCCCATGATGCCGAAGATCAAGGTCAGCCCCGAGGCCACCAAAAACAACAGCAAGCCATATTGCATGGCGTTGAGGCATTGGATGAGAAAAGTTGCAAAGTCCATAGAGGGTCCGCGGTTGGGGTCAGGCGCTCAAAAAATAAGCCGCCCCCCGAAAGGGGCGGCTTGAGGCACTGTTACATCTTGCAGCCGAGGCCTGGGTCGGCCAATGCTTTGGAGGCAATGCCTTCCATCACGTTCTCTTTGCCCACCACTTTGCGCAAGTAGAAATCTTGCACAGGGTTGTGGCTCTTAGAGAGGGTGAAGGGGCCGCGTGGGCTGTCAATCTTGGCGTTGCGCAGCGCTTGTGCAAAGCCTTGGATGTTTTTGGCGTCACCCTTGGTGGCGTTCAAACCAATGCCCAGCATTTGACCTGCGTCATAGCCTTGCACAGCGTAGACGTCGGGTTGCAGCTTGTAGGTTTTGGCGTAGGCCAAACGGAAAGCCTGGTCGCGTTTGGTGTTCAAGCCATCGGCATAGTGCAGCGTGGTGAGCAAGCCGTCGGCGTCAGCGCCTTGGGCTTCCAAGGTGCCATCGGTCAAAAAGCCAGAGCCATAGAGTGGGATGGTTTTCTTCAAACCGGCGGCTGAGTAGTCTTTGACAAACTTCACAGCGCCACCGCCAGCAAAGAAGGTGAACACGGCATCGGGCTTGAGCGCTGCGATTTCAGTCAGCAAGGCTTGGAACTCGACGTTGGGGAAAGGCAGGCTGAGTTCTTTCACCACCGTGCCGCCGCCTTTTTCAAAGCCGCTCTTGAAGCCTTTGACGGTTTCGTCACCGGCTGCGTATTTCCATGTGATGGTGACGATTTTTTTGTGGCCTTTCTTGGCCGCCACTTCACCCATGGCGTAGCCCGGTTGCCAGTTGCTAAAGCTGGAGCGGAAGATGTTGGGCGCGCACATGGGGCCCGTGACTGCATCTGCCCCGGCATTGGGGACGAGGAGCAAAGTGCCCGATTCTTTGGCGGCTTTGGCCATGGCCATCACAACGCCGCTGTGCACGGTACCCACGATGACATCGACGTTGTCGCGTTTGATGAGCTTGTTCACGTTGTCCGTGGCTTTGGAGGGATCGCTCTCGTCGTCAACGCGGACGTATTCGACCTCACGGCCTGCAATCTTGCCGCCTTGCTCGTTGACGTACAAACGAAAGCCGTTGTCAATGGCCGTGCCCAACGAGGCGTAAGTGCCACTGGCCGGCAACATGAAGCCCACTTTGAGCTTGCCTTGGGATTGCGCCCAAGCGGTGGGCAGGGTGGCCATCAGTGCCAATGCGGCCACAGATAAAAGTGCGTTTCTCTTTTGCATGGTTGTCTCCTAGTTGTATTGAGAGTTGCGTGGTGAAAATGATTGTGCCTTGCTTTGGGCGTTGAAAAAGTCCAGACAAGCACGGGTTAACACCTGCGTCTGATCTCGGTGTGGCGAATGCCCACAGTCTTCAATTTCAAGCAGCTGGGTGTGTGGCACGTGGTGTTGGATCTGTCGTATCTGAGCCAGGCTGCCATATTCGTCGTTGAGGCCTTGAATGGCGAGCATAGGGCAGCGGATGCTGTGGAGTTCGCTTTCGATGGACCAATGGCGGAACTCAGGGGCCAACCAAATGCGGTTCCACCCCCCAAACGCTGAATCCACATCGTCGTGGTAGCGCGCGAGACGCTGGCGCAACTCGGTGTTTTCATAGGCATCTTTGGCCGCGGCAATGCTGGTCACCGACACCTCTTCCACCATGATGTGTGGGGCCAGCACCATCAGGCCCGCGCAGGCGTGGCGTGTGGCGTAGAGCAGGGCAATCGAGCCCCCATCGCTGTGCCCAAAGAGCCATGGGGCTTCGTCAATCTGCAAAGCTTGGAGTAAGGCGGGCAAAACCTCGTGCGCCTGACGGTGCATGAAGTCGGGGGCCCAGTGTTCATCCGCCGCTCGCGGGGTGGATTGCCCGTAGCCCGGACGCGAATACACCAAGCCGCGCACGCCCAAGGCGTTGCACAGCTGCTGGGGGTAGTCGCGCCACATGGCCACTGAACCTAAGCCTTCGTGCAAAAACACCATGAGTGGCGCGTCGTGCAGCTGCGCGTTGAGCCACTGGTGCTCAATGCGCACTGGGCGACCTTGCCAGTCGATGTTGACGAAGGCGTGGGTTGGGGCCATGGGGTGTATCAGCCTTGGGCTTCTTGCGCACGCAGTTTGAAGCGCTGAATCTTGCCCGTGGCTGTTTTGGGCAATTCGGCAACGAACTCAATCACGCGTGGGTATTTGTAGGGCGCGAGTTTGTCTTTCACAAAGGCTTTGAGTTCTTCGTCCGTGACGGCAGAGCCGTCTTTGCGCACCACAAAGGCTTTGGTTTTGGTGAGGCCTTCGGCGTCAATCACGCCAATGACGGCGGCTTCCAACACGCCCGCGTGCTGAATGAGGGTGGCCTCCACTTCGAAGGGGCTGACATAAATGCCGCTGACTTTGAGCATGTCGTCGCTGCGCCCGCCGTAGGTGTAGGTGCCGTCGGCGTTGCGCACGTATTTGTCGCCACTCTTGGTCCAACCCCCTTGGAAGGTGTCGCGGCTTTTTTCGCGGTTGCCCCAGTACATGAGGGCCGCAGAGGGGCCTTTGATGTAGAGGTCGCCGGGCTCACCGTCGGGCACGGGGTTGCCATCGTCGCCACGCAGCTCGACGTCGTAGCCGGGCACGGGCCATCCGGTGGTGCCGTAGCGCACGTCGTCGGGTTTGTTGGACAAGAAGATGTGCAGCATTTCGGTGGAGCCAATGCCGTCGACGATGTCCACGCCGAAATGTTGTTTGAAGCGTTGGCCCAACTCGGCAGGCAGCGCCTCACCTGCAGACGACACCAAGCGCATGGCCACATCACTTTTCGCTGGCAGGTTGGGATGCGCCAACATGCCGGCAAAGCCGGTGGGGGCACCAAAGAACACGGTGGGTTTCACACCACCTACACCGCCGGTCATGCGTTTGAAGGTGGCGTCAGGCGTGGGGCGTTCGGCCATGAGGATGGCGCAAGCGCCCACTGTCATGGGGAAGGTCAGGCCATTGCCCAAGCCATAGGCAAAGAACAATTTGGCCGCTGAGAAGCACACATCTTTTTCGGTGAGCTTCAACACGTCTTTGCCATAGAGCATGGACGTCCAGTAAGGGTTGGCATGCGAATGCACGGTGCCCTTGGGGCGGCCTGTCGAGCCCGATGAGTACAACCAAAAACCGGGGTCATCGGCATTGGTGAGGGCGGGTTTGGCCATGGGGGTGTGTGCTTGCAAGAACGCTTCAAACTCCACCTCGGCGGGGTGCAAAGGCGCAGCGGGTTTGGACACGATGACTTTGTTCACTTCGTGGTCTGACTTGACCATGGCGGCGGTGAGCGTGGGCAACAACGCGCCCGACACCAACACCGCTTGCGCACGTGAGTGCTCCAGCATGTAGGCGTAGTCGTCGGGGGTGAGCAAGGTGTTCACGGCCACAGGCACCAAGCCGGCGTACATGGCACCCAAGAAGCTCACGGGCCAATCGTTGCAGTCGTGCATGAGCAGCAGCACGCGCTCTTCGCGGCGCAGCCCCAAGCTGCGCAAGCCTGCGGCCAAGCTACGCACGCGTTGATCTAACTCACCGTAGGTGAGGGTGCCTGCATCGTCGATGAAGGCGGGGCGTTCGCCGTGAGCGGCATTGCGTTCGAGCAAAAACTGCGCGAAGTTGAATTGCTCGGATGGGGCTGCAACGCTGGATGTGGTGTGTGTGGTGTTCATGTGTGTCTCCTCCAGTTTTTGCGATGTGCCGTTTTTTTTTATTTGAGGTGGGTGAGCACGGCGGTACTGGCTTGTATGGCAGCTCGTCGGTGGTAGAAGTTCAGAGCCCTCAAACCACCCAGCTCTTCACCCCCACCCGCGCGGCCAGGGCCACCGTGG
>JBEEJP010000104.1:0-6682 GCA_041169125.1 Pseudomonadota bacterium | reverse complement strand
GGAATGTCCAGCCCTTCAATGACCTTGTGCATGTCTTCGGGGCGCACCACTTTGCCGCGCGTGGCCGCCTTCAAATGCTCGTACGCACCTTGCACGGCATAGCGGCGCATGACGGTTTGAATGGGTTCGGCCAACACTTCCCAAGCCCCATCGAGGTCTGCCGCCAAAGCTTCTTCGTTCAATTCCAGTTTGTTCAACCCGACCATCATGGATTGATAGGCCAAGGCGGTATAGCCCAGCGCCACACCCACGTTGCGCAACACGGTGGAGTCGGTCAAGTCGCGTTGCCAACGGCTGATCGGCAATTTTTCGCTCAGGTGTTTGAGCATGGCATTGGCCAAACCCAAATTGCCTTCGGCGTTTTCAAAGTCGATGGGGTTGACTTTGTGCGGCATGGTGGACGAGCCAATTTCGCCGTCTTTGAGCTTTTGCTTGAAGTAACCCAACGACACATAGCCCCACACATCACGTGACCAGTCGATCAGGATGGTGTTGGTGCGAGCCACAGCGTCAAACAACTCGGCCATGTAATCGTGGTGTTCGATTTGGATGCTGTAGGGCTGGAAGGTCAGACCCAAGCCCACCGGCCCGCTCAGGGGCGCATTCGCGGCTTGTGCAGGTGTCTCCACCACTTTGCGGCTGAAGGCTTCCCAGTCGAAGTCAGGCCATGCGCTCAGGTGGGCGTTGTAGTTGCCCACGGCGCCATTCATCTTGGCCATGATCTTCACATTCGCAATACGCTCACGGGCTTGGCGCAAGCGCATGACGATGTTGGCAATTTCTTTGCCCACGGTGGTGGGGCTGGCGGTTTGGCCGTGCGTGCGACTGAGCATGGGCACGTCGGCGTAGGCATGGGCCATGTCGCGCAGTTTGGCAATCATGCCGTCGATGGCGGGCAAGATCACAAGGTCTCGGCCCGCTTGAATTTGCAGCGCGTGGCTGGTGTTGTTGATGTCTTCGCTGGTGCAGGCAAAGTGAACAAACTCAGCGGCGGCTTCCAGCTCGGGGTGGCCTTTGAATTTCTTCTTGATCCAATACTCCACGGCTTTCACGTCGTGGTTGGTGACTTTTTCTTCGTCCTTGATGGCCAAAGCGTCTTCGGTGCTGAAGTTCGCCACCAAGCTGATGAGGTACTCGCGGGAGGCGGCGCTCAAGGGTTTGAATTCTGCAAAGCCCGCATCGCTCAGGGCAATGAACCACGCAATTTCCACTTGCACACGGCGGTGCATATAGCCTTGCTCGCTCATCAAGGGGCGCAAGGCGGCCACTTTGCTGGCGTAGCGACCATCTAAAGGCGACAAGGCGGTGATTTGGGAAACGTTGGGATTGGAGGTGCTGTGGGTATTGCTCATCCTCTGATTTTAGGTGGTCGCCTCTCGTGACATGTATACGCACGAGCAGATAAAATGGAACCTTAGAAAACACACACAAACCTATGAAACTGATTGGTTCGACCACCAGCCCCTATGTGCGCAAAGTGCGCATCGTCATGGCCGAGAAAAAACTGGATTACCAGTTTGTGCTGGAGGATGTGTGGTCGGCAGAGACGCAAATCGCTGCATCCAACCCCTTGGGTAAGGTGCCTTGCCTGATCATGGAAGGTGGCGAAGCCCTGTTTGACTCACGTGTCATCGTGGAATACGTGGACACCCTCTCACCGGTGGGCAAACTCATTCCGGATCGCGGTCGTGAGCGTGCCGAGGTCAAAACTTGGGAGGCCTTGGCTGATGGCTTGTTAGATGCTGCGTTATTGGCTCGCATGGAAGCCGTTTGGCCGCATCGCCAAGACAGCGAACGCTGCCAAGCATGGATTGATCGTCAGTTGCAAAAGATCGACAACAGTTTGGTGGCGATGGGCCGTGCCTTGGCTGACCGCAGCCATTGCGTCGGGACGCACTTGAGCTTGGCCGATATTGCGGTGGCCGTGGCGGTGGGGTACCTTGATTTCCGTTTTCCGCAAATCGACTGGCGTGGGCAGCACCCCAACTTGGCAGCCTTGCATGAGCGTTTGATGCAACGTCAAAGCTTCAAAGACACGCTGCCAAGCTAAGACCTAGAAACGCAAGCCTCAAGGCGCAGTGCCTTTCACGGCCAATTGCTTTTCAATCTCCTGAACAAAGCTTTTGTCTTGTGGGCCCGTCATGCTGCTGTAGCTTTTGATGTCTTTGCCATCTCGGCTGATGATGTATTTGTAAAAGTTCCATTTCGGCGTGGTGCCGGTTTGTTCAGCCAGCTGTTTGAATAGCGGCAGGGCGTGGCTGCCACGCACGGTGGTTTTGACAAACATGGGGAACTTCACGCCAAACGTGTTCTCGCAAAAGTCGGCGATCTTGGCGTTGCTCTCGGGTTCTTGAGAAAAATCGTTGCTTGGAAAACCAAGCACCACCAAACCGCGGTCTTTGTATTTCGCGTGCAACGCTTCAAGGCCTTTGTATTGCGGTGTAAAGCCGCAAAAACTCGCCGTGTTCACGACAACCACGACTTGACCTGCGTATTGACACAAGTCTTGTGGCTTCTCATCCTGCAAGCGCGCCACGGTGTGTTGCAGCACTTGAGGGCAGGCGCTGGCACTTGGTGTCGCGCCAGATGTGGCGCCATGACTGACGACGGGTAAGCCCAGAAAACTTGCCAATACAACAATAAAACCCAATTTCATGTCAAAACCTCTTGCGAATGATGGACAATCATGGCGCAGTATTGCATTTTTGTCTAGGACATTAAAAGCCCGCCATCCACCAACCTGGGGTGCATTTCATGAACTCACGCGACGACCATTCCAACTTGACGCTGTCCATTGCTGCTGTTGAACGTGACACAGGCATTGGCAAAGACACACTGCGCGTGTGGGAGCGTCGCTATGGCTTTCCCATGCCAGGACGTGACGCCAATGACGAGCGTACCTACCCCATGGCACAGGTTGAAAAGCTACGCGTCATCAAGCGGTTGATGGACCAAGGTCATCGCCCAGGACGCATCGTGGCGTTGCCCATGGAGGTGTTGCAACACCTCAGCCGTGGCGAGGCAAACTTGCAAAGCAACAGCGGGGACCCTCACGTCAGCGATCGAGAAGACTTGATGGCCTACGTCGACATGCTGAAAACCCAAGACCATGAAGGCATTCGACGTGAGTTGCTCAAGACGCTGTCGCAGCACGGACTCCAAAGCTTTGTCGTGGATGTGGTGGCACCGCTCACCCGCTTGGTTGGCGAGGGGTGGGCGCGAGGCGATATCGCCGTGCACGAAGAACACCTTTACACCGAGTGTGTGGGAAGTTTGATGCGACAAGCCATTGTCGCCATGCCACAAGCGGCCAGCGGCGGTGAGCCCTCGGTGTTGTTGACCACCTTCCCGCAAGAAGCGCATGGCTTGGGTTTGTTGATGGTCGAGAGCTTGCTGACTTTGCAGGGTTGCCGTTGCGTGTCGTTAGGCACACAAACCCCGGTGCGCGACATTGCACAAGCGGCCACCGCGCACGGCGCAGACGTGGTGGCGTTGAGCTTCAGCGTCAACATGAACCCCAACCATGTGGTCGACGGTTTGTCAGAGCTCAACACCTTGTTGCCTGCTTCCATCGACGTGTGGGCGGGGGGTGCTGCGCCTGCGTTGCGCCGTCGCCAAATCGAGCGCGTGCGTGTCATCCATGATCTGGCGGACATTGCCGAGGCCGTCAAAGAATGGCGTGCTCAGAAAAACAAATTTGAAAGCAAAGCCAACGGTTGGTCTTGAGCTGGCTGGTGTGTATGAGGTGCCGCCTAGAATGGCCGCACCATGACAGACAGCACTTTTTCACCCCCCGCATTTTTATCCAAATTGGCGTCGCGACAAGAGGCTGTGCAGCGCATGGCCACCTTGCGCACGCAAGGGCCGGTGGTGTTCACCAATGGCGTGTTTGATGTGCTCCACCGTGGCCATGCCTCGTACTTGGCACAAGCCCGCAGCTTAGGCGGCAGTTTGGTGGTGGCCTTGAACAGCGATGCGTCTGCGCGTCGTTTGGGCAAAGGCCCAGATCGCCCTTTGAACAACGAGCTTGACCGCGCCGCCTTGATGGCGGCTCTAGAGTCGGTGAGTTTGGTGACTTGGTTTGACGAAGACACACCGTTGGAACTCATCACCGAGTTGCGCCCCGATGTGTTGGTCAAGGGGGGCGACTACGACATGCGCAAACTGGCTGAAACCCAAGTGGTCGAGGCTTATGGCGGGCGTGCCCAAGCCATTCCGTTTGTCGATGGGTACTCCACCACGGCCTTGGTGAAGAAAATCCGCCAAGGCTAATCAGCCAAACACCGCATGCCACAGCGCCTGAATGGCGGTGGCTTCTTTCTGAAGCGTCGCCGCAGGCACTTGCGTGGGTTGCTCATCCAAACGCGCACGGTGTTGAATGCGCCGCAGCTCACGGTACGCACTGCCTGCCGCCTCGCCGACGCCGGGGGGCAGCAAGCCAGCTTTCTCGGCGTTGAGCAACAAGGCGATGTTGCCCACGTTGGCCAGCAGACTGGGGTGTTGCTGGGCATGTGCCAGCACGAGGTATTGCACGGCAAACTCCACATCCACCATGGCTCCCGCGCTGTGTTTGACATCAAACAAATCGGGCTTCACGCTGTGGGCAGCCCGCAGCTTGTCGCGCATGGCCACAATCTCTTGCCGCAGTGCACCTTGGTCGCGTTTGGCATTGATCACGTTGGCACGCACCGCGTCAAATCGGGTTTGCAACTCGGCGGAACCCAAACAAAAACGTGCGCGGGTCATGGCTTGGTGTTCCCACGTCCACGCAGTGTTTTCGCCGCGCTGGCATTGGTAGTCGGCATAGGCCTCGAAGGTGGACACCAAAAGGCCCGAGTTGCCGTTGGGGCGTAAGGCCGTGTCGATTTCGTACAAATCGCCGTCACCGGTTTTCACCGTGAGCCAGTTGATGAGTTTGCGCACATAGGCTGCGTAAATTTCGCCCGCGCGTTCGTGCGGGTCTTCGTACACGAACACGATGTCCAAGTCGCTGCCATAGCCCAACTCTTTGCCGCCCAATTTGCCGTAAGCCAAGATGGCAAACAAGGGTTCATCGCGGTGACGCTGTTTGAAGTTGTGCCACACCCAGCGGCTGGTGATTTTGAGCACGGTGTCGGCCAGTGCGCTTAAGTCGTCGGCCACTTGCTCGACGGTGATGCGTCCTTCCACATCGCGTGCCAAGGTGCGAAACACTTCGGCGTGGTGGGCGCGGCGCAGCAGGTTGAGCAATGTTTCTTCGTCCGCTTGGCCGGTGGATTGCAGCGATTCCAAGCGACGCTCCAACTCTTGCTCAAACTCTGCGGGCACAAAGCGTTCGGCCAGCAAGGCTTCACCCGCCAGCTCGTCAATCACGCCGGGGTGTTGTTGCAAATATTTGGCGGGCCAGCGTGCCAGCCCGAGCAAGCGCATGAGTTGCTCGTGCACACGAGGTCGCTCAATCAGCAAAGCCAAGTAGCTTTCACGGCGTAGCAAAGGCTCCATCCAGTCGCTCCAACGCACGGCGGCCTCCTCGCTCACACGGCCATCGTCAATCCATGCATTGGTGCGTTGCAGCAACTTGAGCAAGCGTTGCACACCGTCATCGCGTAAGGCGCGGATGCGTGGTTGTTCAGACCAATGTGCCACGCGCTCGCGCAAGCGTTCGTTCAAGTCGGGCAGCAAAGAGGCCAAATCGACATAGTCGTTCTTGGGGGTGCAGCCTTTGCATTCGCCGTGGCCTTTGGTCTCTGTTTTTTCGCCTAGTCCGAGCAAACGGTCAAACTCTTGCGCCACCAATTCGCGATGGGCATCGAGTTGCGCCAAAAAGTCGCTGGTGTCGCCAAAGCCCAGCGTGAGTGCCATCCAATTCAAGTCATCGTCGTTGGTGGGCAGCACATGGGTTTGTTGGTCGTCCAAGTACTGAATGCGGTGTTCGACTTGGCGCAAAAACACATAGGCTTGGGTGAGTGCTTCGGCGGTGGCCGCAGGCATTAGGTTGGCTTGGCTCACACGCTGCAAGGCGGCCAAGGTGGGGCGTGTGCGCAATTCAGGGAAATGACCGCCGCGCACCACTTGCAGCAATTGCACAATGAATTCAATTTCACGAATGCCGCCACGCGAGAGCTTGACGTCGTTGGCGCGCTCAGGGCGGCCAGCACTTTGCTTGGCCGAGTGGTTGCGAATTTGTTGGTGCAAACCGCGCAGCGACTCAAACACGCTGTAGTCCAAATAGCGGCGGAACACAAACGGCAGCACCGTGTCGCGCAGTTCGTGGGCATTGGCTTGCGCACTGAAAGGGGCCACCACGCGGCTCTTGAGCCATGCAAAACGCTCCCACTCGCGCCCTTGCACCAAGAAGTACTCTTCCAAGGCTTGGCGTGAGACCACGCTCGGACCCGAGTTGCCGTTGGGGCGCAAGGCCAAATCCATGCGAAACACAAAGCCGTGTTCGGTCGTGTCGCCAATCAAGGTGTAAATCAGTTTGACGGCGCGGGCAAAGTAATCGTGGTTGCTGATGCGGCCTCGCCCGTCGGGCAAGCCGGTGGTTTCGCCGTCTTCGTCGTACACGTAAATCAAGTCGATGTCGCTCGACACATTCAGCTCGCGTGCGCCGAATTTGCCCATGCCAATGATCCACAGCGTGGCGCGTTCGCCGCTGGGTGTGGTGGGCATGCCGTAGCTGGTGTCCAGTTGTGCTTGCGCG
>JBEEJP010000103.1:0-6700 GCA_041169125.1 Pseudomonadota bacterium | reverse complement strand
ACCAGCTCGGCGGCTTGGAGTTCGCGGCTCAAAAACAAGTCATACGCACTGCCCTTGCCCACCACCACCGTGTGGCCAGCGCGGTCCACCTCGTCGTTGCTGTGCAAAGGGGAATCTTGCTTGACCATGTAGGCCCCATGAATCAGCACATAAGGCGTGGTGAAGGCAATGGTTTCGCCACGGCTGGGGTCGATGGCAAAAAAGCCCACATCGGCCACGTCTTGCGACAAGGCATCGACCGATTTGCTGGCCGCTTCAAACACCACCAGCTTCAAAGGCACGCCCAAGCGCTGGGCGAATTGCGTGGCCAAGTCGATGGACACACCTTCGGGTTCACCGCTCTCGGGGTGGCGACGCGCCAAGATGGGGTTGCCCACGTTGATGGCCACACGCAGCTCGCCTGTGGGCGCAAAGAGTTTGGAAAAGTCAGTCATAGGGCTGAATTAGTCCACACCAAGTTGACACATGACTTGCTGCGAAAATAACGGCATGACATACAGCGTGAAGGAAATGTTCTACACCTTGCAGGGCGAAGGCACCCACGCGGGACGCCCCGCCGTGTTCTGCCGCTTTGCCGGCTGCAATTTGTGGACAGGCCGCGAGGAAGACCGCAGCTCGGCCATTTGCCAGTTTTGCGATACCGACTTTGTGGGCACCGATGGCACACATGGCGGCAAGTTCGACTCGGCCACAGCCTTGGCACAAGCCATTGCCAGCTTTTGGCCCAGCGCCGATGCAGCCCACCGCTTTGTGGTGCTCACCGGTGGCGAGCCCCTGCTGCAAGTGGACGAGGCTTTGGTGCAAGCCCTGCATGCACTGGGCTTTGAAATTGCAGTGGAAAGCAACGGCACGGTGCTACCACCCGCGGGCATCGACTGGCTGTGCATCAGCCCCAAAGCAGGCAGCCAACGCGTGGTCCACCAAGGGCAAGAGCTCAAGCTGGTGTACCCCCAAGTCGGCGCCGAGCCTGAGCAGTTTGAATCGCTGCAGTTTGAACATTTTTATTTGCAACCCATGGACGGCCCCCATGCTGCAGCCAACACCGCCGCAGCCGTGGCCTATGCCCAAGCCCACCCCCGCTGGAAGCTGAGCTTGCAAACCCATAAATTGATCGGTATCCCATGAAATTTGAATTGAGCCAACGCTTTTACTTTGAAGCCGCCCACACCTTGCACCGCACCATTGATGCAGAAGGCAGCTTGCGCATTCACGGTCACACCTACCACGCCGAAGTCACCATTGCGGGCCAGCCCGACCCTGCCAGCGGCATGATGATGGACTTGGCCTACTTGCGCAAAGAAGTCGACAAAGTGCGCGACAAACTCGACCACCACTTCTTAGACGAAGTCAAAGGCCTCGGCCCCGCCACGCTAGAAAACCTGTGCGTCTTCATTTACAACGAACTCAAAGCCACGTTGCCTCACATCGAGCGCATCACGATTGAGCGACCTGCCAGCGGTGACACCTGCTGCTTGCGCCCGAACGCTTAACCCACCAAGGAGCTGCACATGGCCATCCAAGCGGTTGTGTTTGATGCCTATGGCACTTTGTTTGATGTCTATTCCATCGGCGCATTGGCCGAACAGCTGTATCCAGACCAAGGCGCTGCCATTTCGGTCATGTGGCGCGACAAGCAAATTAACTACACGCGACTCATCACCATGTCGGACCCGCACCGCGCAGGGGGCAGCCGCTACTACCAATCGTTTTGGGACATCACCCGCAGTGCCCTGCTCTACACACTCGAGCGGCTCAAGCTCGATGCCCAACCGGGGTACATCGACGCCCTGATGGGGCAGTATGCCAAGCTCACCCCTTTTGCTGAAAACTTGGGCGTGCTGCAAAGCCTGAAGCAACGTGGCATTGCGACAGCCATTCTCTCCAACGGAAGTCCTGACATGCTGCACACCGCAGTGAGCAGCGCCGGCATGACCGACTTGATTGACCACGTGATCTCGGTCGATCCCATTCGCTTGTTCAAAACGGCCCCCGAAGCCTATGGCTTGGTGCAGCAAAGCATCTCGGCTGAGAAGCAAGATATTTTGTTTGTCTCGAGCAATGGCTGGGATGCCTTGGGTGCAACATGGTTTGGCTTCACCACCCTGTGGGTGAACCGTCAACACGCCCCCTTCGAAACCATTGGCCCCAAGCCCAGCTACACCGGCCATGACCTCACACGCGTGTTGGACGTGTTCACGCACTGATGGACAGCCTGCGCATCGACAAGTGGCTGTGGGCCGCACGTTTTTACAAAACTCGCAGCTTGGCCTGCGATGAAGTGACCAAGCACCGCGTGCAAATCAACGGCCAAGATGTCAAACCTGCACGTGAAGTCAAAGTGGGCGACACCCTCACCGTGCGCCAAGGCCACATCACCAAAACCATCACCGTCAAAGGCATCAGCGCTGCGCGTGGCCCCGCCCCAGTGGCGCAACTGTTGTACGAAGAAACCGCAGAGAGCATCGCCTTGCGAGCCAAACAAGCCGAACAAAACCGCCTAGCGTTTGAACCCGCGCACAGCATTGAGCATGGTCGCCCCACCAAGCGCGACCGTCGCCAAATCGAACACGCATGGAACGAGCGCTGGAGCGCAAGTGCCGATCACTAAATACTCAGAAAACAAAGGAATACACACATGGGCGCTCAATGGAAAGCCAAAGGCAAAGACTTAGCGGCGAACGCCAAAGGCCGAATGTTTGGCAAATTGGCCAAAGACATCATGGTGGCCGCACGTAGCGGTGCTGACCCAGCGGCCAACGCACGTTTGCGCATGGTGATGGAGCAAGCGCGCAAGGTCTCTATGCCCAAAGACACGCTCGAACGTGCCATCAAAAAAGGGGCGGGCCTCACGGGTGAATCGGTGCAGTTTGAACGCGTGATTTACGAAGGCTATGCGCCTCACCAAGTGGCCGTGATGGTGGAGTGCTTGACAGACAACGTCAACCGCACCGCACCCGAAATGCGTGTGCTGTTTCGCAAAGGCCAACTGGGCACCTCCGGCTCTGTCTCTTGGGACTTTGACCACATTGGTTTGATCGAAGCCGAACCCACAGCGCCTGATGCAGATGCAGAACTCGCCGCCATCGAAGCCGGCGCACAAGACTTTGAAGCGGGCGACGAAGGCACCTCGGTGTTCATCACCGAACCCAGCGACCTTGATTTGGTGAGTCGCGCCCTGCCCGCGCATGGCTTCAATGTGCTGTCTGCCAAACTCGGCTACAAGCCCAAGAACCCCGTAGACCCCGCCACCCTGAGCGCTGCAGCCTTAGAAGAAGTCGAAGCGTTTCTGTCTGCGATTGACGACAACGACGATGTGCAAAACGTCTATGTGGGGTTAGCGGGTTAACACGGCACACCCTCTACTGAAATAAAAAAGGGACCGTGAGGTCCCTTTTTTATTTAGCAAGCTAGGTTTTTATTTACCGTCAGCGTGCTTAGCAATCAAAGAGCGTGCACCGTCAAGCATTTGCTTGCCGTTGTGGCCTTTGCTGTTCATGTCAGACACCCAAGCGTCAAACAGAGGTTGAGACAACTTTTTCCAGTTTTCCAATTCGGCTTTAGGAATCACGTTGATGGCCGCTTTGTTGACCACTTTTTTGCCCTCAGCATCGGCTTGCAAGAACGCCTTGCCAGCCATGCCAGAGAGCGCTTGACCGCTGTTGCGATCAATCACTTTCTTGAGCTCTGGCGACAACGAGTCGTACTTGGCTTGGTTCATCGCAAAGATGAACACTGATGTGTAGAAAGCGGGTTCAGCGGGGTCGGTCTCTGAGTGGTACTTGACCAACTCTTGAATTTTCACAGCAGGCACCACTTCGTAAGGCACCACGGCACCGTCGATCACGCCCTTAGACAAAGCGTCACCCACTTGTGGCACAGGCATGCTCACAGGGGTTGCGCCCAGCATGCCGATGAACTTGTTGGTTGCACGTGTGGGTGCGCGCAACTTCACACCTTTCAAGTCAGCCGCTGTGCGGATGGGCTTGTTGACCATGTGGAACACACCGTCACCGTGCACGTGGAACGCCAAGGCTTTCACGTCTTTGAATTCAGGCTTGGCGTATTGCTCGACGTAGTCCCACACCGCTTTGCTGGTGGCTTCTGGGCTTTGCATCATGAAGGGCATTTCAAACACTTCCACAGATGGGAAACGACCGGCGGTGTAGCCAGGCAATGTCCACACCACGTCAGCGACGCCATCACGGGCTTGCTCGAACAACTGAGGGGGCGAACCACCCAACTGCATGGATGGATAAATTTGGCACTTCATCTTGTTGTTCGACTCTTTGGCGATGCGGTCACACCAAGGCTGAATGAACAAGGTTTGCGCAAATGAGGAAGCTGGCAAAAAGTGGTGCACTTTGAGTGTCACTTCTTGAGCCATGGCCACGGGGCTCACGGCGGCAGCGGTGAATGCGGCTGCAGCTGCAATTTTCAGAAAACGAGTTTTCATGTTGTCTCCGGTTTAAAAAATTAAGTCAACGCGTGGACGAGCCACAGCGAAATAACAGGGAAGGCAATCAACAACGACAAACGAATGCCGTCTGTGATGAGGAACGGTACCACGCCTTTGTAGGTCTCGACCATCGGTACATCTTTGGCCAAGCCATTCATGATGTACACGTTCAAACCCACGGGCGGGAAGATCATGCCAATCTCACACACCGTGAGGATCAGGATACCAAACCACAGGGATTTGTCTGAAGGGTTTAACCCGAAGAAGTCCATGCCCAAGATGACAGGGAACAAGGTGGGCACCGTCAGCAAGATCATGGACATTTCATCCATCACACAGCCTAGGATGATGTAGAAAATCATGATGCCAGCCATCACCACCAAGGGTGAAATCTGCAAATGGCCCACCATGTCGGCCAACTGCGCGGGCAACTGAGACAAGGCCAAGGAGGCGTTGATCATGTCTGCACCGATGAAGATCAAAAAGATCATGCCGCTGGTTTGCGCCGTGGTGCGAATTGAGGCCACCAACTTGTCAAACGTCATCTCGCGGCGCAACAAGGTGATGGCAAAGGTCAACACGTTACCAATGGCCGCGCCTTCGGTCGCGGTGAACACGCCACCGTAAATGCCACCGAACACCACCAAGAAGATGGCAGCAATCGGCCACACGTTCATGGCGCTCGTCCACACTTCGCTGGCAGAAGCCGCTTTGGCTTGTGGTGCTTGGTCAGGGTGAATGCGCACGATCACGGCAATCGCGATCAGGTAGCCCACCGCCGCCAGCAACGCTGGGACATAGGCAGCCAAGAACATCTTGGTGATGTTCTGCTCGGTCAAGATGGCGTAGACCATCAACGTGACGGATGGCGGCAATAGCACACCCATCGTGCCGCCTGTGGCCAAAGCCGCAGTGGCCAAGCGGCCCGAGTAGTTGATGCGACGCATCTCGGGGTAAGCCACTTGGGCAATGGTGGCGGTAGTCGCCACGGTCGAGCCCGAAATGGAACCGAATGCGGCACATGCCAACACACCAGCCATGGCCATGCCGCCTTTGAAGCGGCCCAACAACGCGTTGGCGAAATCAAACAACGCTTTGGACAAACCACCGTGCACGGCAAACGCGCCCATCAGCATGAACAAAGGAATGACCGACAAGTCGTAAATCGACACACGGCTGTAGACCGCGCCTTTGAGGTGCGACAACAAAGGCAACCAGCCCGCCAAGGCCATATAGCCCAAAGCGCCTGGCACAAACATAGAAATTGCAATTGGCACGCGAACGGCCATCAGCACCAACATGGCGCCAAACATGGACAAGCCAATACTCATCGTGCTCATACGTTCTCCTCACCCATCAGGCCAAAATGCTCTAGGGTTTGAACCAACCCAATCACCGTGCACAGCACCAAGCCGGGCACCATCAACATATAGGGAATCCACAAAGGCAAAGCCATCAACATGGACGTTTCTTGGTTGGCCTTGATGTCAATGCCACCCACGGCCACGCGCCATGCGACCAAGCCCATCACCAAGGTGTAGAGCAAGGTGCCAAAACCATCCAACTTGGTTTGCGTCTCTTGCGAGGCGTTGGTGGTGAAGAAATCCACAATGATGTTGGCGTTGCGAAACTGTGTGTAGGGCAAAAACGAGGCCACCACCACCGCACAACCCAACTGGACCAACTCCACGTCACCCAAAATGGGGTGCGAGAAGAAAGCCCGCCCAATCACGCTCACCACCGTGACCGAAGCGATGGCGACCAACACCAAACCACCGATGGTGGCGCTGATGTCGCACAAACGCTCCAACACACGATCTACGCCAGAGCTTGGCGCTTTTGTTTCACTCATACGTACTCCTCAATCATTTTTTTCTCAGCCCGTATTTTGGCTAGGGTCTGGCAATAGATCTATGAATTTACGATCTATCAGGTATTTGTATTTTGCATGTCTTATGGCTGGTTATGCAAAAACTCCTTAACCACGGTAGCTCGGATCCAGACGATCCACGATGCGCTGCAACGCATCAAAGGCATCTTGTCCGCCACCAAACTTAGGATCAAAGTTCAAAGAATCGCGCACGCACTTTTCAAGCACAGGCACGGGAATGGGCAAAGTGGGCCCCATCGACTGCGCCGCCAACTGCACCTCGCAGGCACGGTTGACCAACCACATCAAAGAAAACGCATTGGCCAAGTTAAAGCCAATGGTCACTGGGCCGTGGCTGCGCAACAAAAGCACCG
>JBEEJP010000102.1:0-6766 GCA_041169125.1 Pseudomonadota bacterium | reverse complement strand
TGATCGTGAACTTGTTTGCTGCTGTGCCTTTCGTGGGCCCCGATTTGGCTTTGCTGATTCGTGGTGACTACGTGGTGAGCGATGCCACCTTGAACCGTTTCTTCAGCTTCCACGTGATTGCTGTGCCGCTCGTCCTGTTGGGCTTGGTGGTGGCGCACATCATTGCGTTGCACGAAGTGGGTTCTAACAACCCAGACGGCGTGGAAATCAAAGGCCCCAACGCACCGAAAGATGCCAACGGTCACCCACTCGACGGCGTGCCTTTCCACCCTTACTACACCGTGCATGACATCTTGGGCGTGAGCGGTTTCTTGTTGGTGTTCAGCGCGGTGATTTTCTTCGCGCCTGAATTCGGTGGTTATTTCCTCGAATACAACAACTTCATCCCTGCGGATCCCTTGAAGACACCGTTGCACATTGCACCTGTGTGGTACTTCACGCCCTTCTACTCGATGTTGCGTGCGATCACCAGCGAAATGATGTATGTCTTGATCGCTTGTGTGTTGGCCGGTGCCTACTTCGGCGCAGTCAAAACCAACTTGCCTAAAGTGCTCAAGGCTGGCGTGGTCGGCGCGGCTGTGTTCGTGTCCTTGCTCATGCTCTCCATCGACGCCAAATTCTGGGGTGTGGTGGTGATGGGCGGTGCTGTGGTGATCTTGTTCTTCTTGCCATGGTTAGACCACTGCGCTGTGAAGTCCATTCGCTACCGTCCTGATTGGCACAAGTACATGTACGGCGTGTTCGTGGTGAACTTCGTGGTGTTGGCTTACTTGGGCGTGCAGCCTCCCTCACCGATTGGTGAGCGCGTGTCTCAACTCGGCACCTTGTTCTACTTTGGCTTCTTCTTGTTGATGCCCATCTGGAGCCGTATTGGCGACACCAAGCCAGTGCCTGACCGCGTGACTTTCACGCCTCACTGAGATTCACGGAGAACATAACCATGAAAAAAATCATTCTCAGCTTGGCATTGGCCCTCGGCGTGGTGGCAGGTGCGCAAGCATCTGGCGACAGCATTGCTTGGGACAAAGCGCCTAACAAAATCAACGATCAAGCGGCTTTGCAAAACGGCGCCAAGATCTTTGTGAACCACTGTTTGAACTGTCACTCAGCCGCTTTCATGCGTTACAACCGCTTGAAAGACATCGGTTTGACGGAGCAGCAGATCAAAGACAACTTGTTGTTCACGACCGAAAAAGTCGGCGACACCATGAAATCCAACATTGACCCTAAACAGGCCAAAGAGTGGTTTGGTGCAACGCCCCCTGACTTGACTGTGATCGCACGTTCACGCGCTGGCCACAATGGCACAGGTGCAGACTACCTCTACACCTACATGCGCGGCTTCTACCGCGATGAAACCAAAGCCACAGGCTGGAACAACTTGGTGTTCCCGAACGTGGGCATGCCTCACGTGTTGTGGGAATTGCAAGGCGAGCGTCGCGCTGTGTTTGAGTCACACGATGGCCAACAAGTTTTCAAGGGTTGGGAGCAAATCAAGCCAGGCAAGATGTCTGAGCAAGAGTACGACCAAGCCATGGCTGACCTCGTGGGGTACCTCACATGGATGGCCGAGCCTGCACAAACCACACGTACACGCTTGGGTGTGTTTGTGTTGTTGTTCTTGGCTGGCTTTATGTTCATCGCATGGCGCTTGAATGCTTCCTACTGGAAAGACATCAAGTAATTTGCGCAAATTCGGCAGCGGGCCTTGTGCCCGTTGTCACCTCACGGAGTGACAGGTTTGCCTGCCACTCTTTTTGATTTTTAGGAGCTGCCCATCATGATGGTGCTTTACTCGGGAACCACGTGTCCCTACTCACATCGCTGCCGTTTCGTCTTGTTTGAAAAAGGCATGGACTTTGAAATTCGCGATGTCGATCTTTACAACAAGCCCGAAGACATCAGTGTGATGAACCCATACGGTCAAGTGCCCATCTTGGTGGAGCGCGATTTGATCTTGTATGAGTCCAACATCATCAACGAGTACATCGACGAACGTTTCCCACATCCACAGTTGATGCCGGGTGACCCTGTTGAACGTGCGCGCGTGCGTTTGTTCTTGTTGAACTTCGAAAAAGAGTTGTTCACCCACGTGTCTACTTTGGAGTCTCGTGCTGCCAAGGCCAATGACAAAGCGTTGGAAAAAGCCCGCGCCCATATCCGTGACCGTTTGACACAGTTGGCCCCCGTGTTCTTGAAAAACAAGTACATGTTGGGTGAGAACTTCTCCATGCTCGACGTGGCCATTGCCCCGTTGCTGTGGCGTTTGGATCACTACGGCATCGACTTGTCGAAGAACGCTGCGCCTTTGCTCAAGTACGCTGAGCGCATCTTCTCTCGTCCAGCCTACATCGAAGCGTTGACGCCTTCTGAAAAGGTCATGCGCAAGTAATTCGTATGTTGAACGCTCCAGACGCATCTTCGACCCGTCCGTATCTGCTGCGTGCTTTGCACGAGTGGTGCACCGACAGCGGCTTCACACCTTATGTGGCTGTCTTGGTAGACGAGACTGTGCAAGTGCCTCTGGAGTACGTCAAAAACGGTGAGATTGTGTTGAACGTGGGCTATGACGCCACGGCAGGTATGACACTGGGCAATGAGTACATTGAATTCAAAGCCCGTTTTGGTGGTGTGCCGCGTGACATCATCATCCCCATCAACCGTGTGATGGCGATTTATGCGCGCGAGAACGGGCAAGGTATGGCCTTTCCAATGGGCCCAGCATCAGAGATGTCACCCCCGCCAGTGTCTGCCAAATCATCACCGGTGCGTCCTGTGCTGAGTGCTGTGGAAACGCAGCAAGCACAAGGGGCATCAGATGATGAACCCCCAACACCCACATCGCCATCAGGTCGTCCCACACTGACACGTGTGAAATAAGACAAAGAAGTTAGGTTAGAATACTGCCTGCGCCGCTTTAGCTCAGTTGGTAGAGCACCCGCCTTGTAAGCGGTAGGTCGTCAGTTCGAATCCGACAAGCGGCACCAAAAATAAAACCCGTTACGCCTTTGGCGTAGCGGGT
Source organism: Pseudomonadota bacterium (assembly GCA_041169125.1). Lineage (GTDB taxonomy): Bacteria > Pseudomonadota > Gammaproteobacteria > Burkholderiales > Burkholderiaceae_C > Limnohabitans. The sequence goes on along the minus strand of JBEEJP010000102.1, from coordinate 3,744 downwards.
TTTTCTTTGGTCGAGTCGATGGCATGTCAGCGTGTGGCGTTGACCTTCACCCGAATGGTGTTCACATGCCAGCCTTTCGCGCGCAAATGAGCGCACAAAGCGGGCAGAGTTTGACGTAATTTGGCAGCCACCGCACTGTTGGGAACCAGCAAACACCACGCATCGTCTTCTACCCCGCCTGATTGCACCAAAGACCGCAGTGAAGCAGGTAACAGGGGGGCGATGGCTTTGAGGCGGTTTTGGGTGTCACGCGCCACGGCCGAGAAGTGCGCAAGGGTGGGGGCTGAGTCAACCACTTGCTCGACGGTTTGTGAGCGGCCACGCACAGACACCTTGGCTTTGGGGGGCGTGCTGTAGCCCAACGCACGGTATGCCGCGAGTGTGTCTGGATGGGGCGTAGAGCGAGTAGCCATACGGCAATTATGGGGCTGTGGACGGTTAAAATTCGCAGCTTCTATCCAGCCTTTCAAAAAGGATTTTGCGACCCTTGTTTTCAAGTGAAAACAAGCTCCCCGCAGTGCTCGCATGGCTCTCTCTTTTCTGACTCATATTTTCGGTAGCCGCAATGAGCGTCTACTCAAGCAATACCGCAAAACCGTCGCGCAAATCAATGCGTTGGAGCCCTCATTAGAGAAGCTCAGTGACGAGGCTTTGCGCGGCAAAACCGACGAGTTCAAATCGCGCCTTGCCCAAGGCGAAGCGTTGGATGCGTTGTTGCCCGAGGCCTATGCGGTGGTGCGTGAAGCGTCAAAGCGCGTCATGAAGATGCGCCACTTTGATGTGCAGTTGTTGGGTGGTATCGCCCTGCACCAAGGCAAGATTTCTGAAATGCGTACAGGCGAGGGCAAAACTCTCACCGCCACATTGCCTGTGTACCTCAATGCCCTTACTGGCCATGGTGTGCACGTAGTGACGGTGAACGATTACCTGGCCAGCCGCGATGCGCAATGGATGGCGCGTTTGTACAACTGGCTCGGCTTGTCGGTGGGCATCAACTTGCCTCAAATGCCACGCGAAGAAAAGCAAGCGGCTTACCGTGCTGACATCACCTACGGTACCAACAACGAATACGGCTTCGACTACTTGCGCGACAACATGGTTTACGAAGCGGCAGACCGTGTGCAACGCAAGCTGAACTACGCCATCGTGGACGAGGTGGACTCCATTTTGATTGACGAGGCGCGCACGCCGCTCATCATCAGTGGCCAAGCCGATGACCATACGGCGCAGTACGTGGCCATCAACCGCATCGTGCCATTGCTCAAGCGTCAGATTGGTGAAGAAGACCCACGCACGGGTGAAGGCATCATCGAAGCGGGCGACTTCACGGTGGACGAGAAATCGCATCAAATTTTCATGACTGAACAAGGCCATGAAAACGCCGAGCGCATCTTGAGTGCCAATGGCTTGCTGCCAGAAGGCGCGTCGTTGTACGACCCTGCCAACATCAGCTTGATGCACCACTTGTACGCTGCCCTGCGTGCCAACCACCTGTACCACCGTGACCAACACTATGTGGTGCAAAACGGTGAAATCACCATCGTGGACGAGTTCACCGGTCGTTTGATGTCGGGTCGTCGTTGGAGCGATGGTTTGCATCAAGCGGTGGAAGCCAAAGAGGGTGTGGAAATTCAAGCGGAAAACCAAACGCTGGCCTCCATCACCTTCCAAAATTATTTCCGTCTGTACAGCAAGCTCGGTGGCATGACGGGTACAGCCGATACAGAGGCGTACGAGTTTCAGGAAATCTACGGTTTAGAAACCGTGGTCATTCCACCCAACCGTGTGAGCAAGCGCGAAGACCAATTGGACCGCGTTTACAAAACCACCGCAGAAAAATACAAAGCTGCGATTGATGACATTCGCGAATGCTATGAGCGTGGTCAACCTGTGCTGGTGGGTACCACCTCGATTGAGAATTCAGAGCTGATTGCTGAGATGTTGGAGAAGGCCAAGTTGCCTCACCAAGTGCTCAACGCGAAGCAACACGCCAGCGAAGCGACCATCATTGCGCAAGCCGGCCGCGCCAAGATGATCACCATTGCCACCAACATGGCGGGCCGTGGTACCGACATCGTGTTGGGGGGTAACGTTGAAAAAGCCATTGCAGATGTCGAGGCTGACGAGTCTTTGGATGCAGCTGAGAAGCAAAAGCAAATTGACGCGCTGCGCGTGCAATGGACCAAAGACCACGACTATGTGAAGTCATTGGGGGGCTTGCGCATCATCGCCACAGAGCGCCATGAGTCACGCCGCATTGACAACCAATTGCGCGGTCGTTCAGGTCGTCAAGGTGACCCTGGTTCATCACGTTTTTACTTGAGTTTGGATGACTCGCTCATGCGCATTTTTGCAGGCGAGCGTGTCAAGGCCATCATGGACCGCTTGAAGATGCCAGAGGGTGAAGCCATTGAGGCGGGCATCGTGACCCGCAGCATCGAAAGCGCACAACGCAAAGTCGAAGCGCGCAACTTTGACATTCGCAAACAATTGTTGGAATACGACGATGTGTCCAACGACCAGCGCCGTGTGATCTACCAGCAACGCAACGACATCTTGGATGCCACCGATTTGACCGCTCAAATCGCCAGCTTGCGTGAAGGCAGTTTTACCGATTTGGTGCGTCAGTATGTGCCCGAAGAGTCCGTGGAAGAACAGTGGGACATTGCAGGCTTGGAGCGTGCGTTGTTGAATGAGTGGCTGATTGAGTTGCCACTGCAAGAGATCGTGCAACAAGCCTCCGCCATCACCGACGAAGAAATCTTGGCGCAAGTGATTGAGGTGGCGCATGCGGCTTTCCAAGCCAAGCTCGATCGCGTGGGGATTGAGCAGTTCACGCCGTTCATGCGCGTGGTGTTGTTGCAAAACATTGACAGCCATTGGCGCGAGCATCTGGCGGCGTTGGACTATTTGCGTCAAGGCATCCACTTGCGCGGTTACGCGCAAAAGCAGCCCAAGCAAGAGTACAAACGCGAGGCGTTTGAGTTGTTTGGTCAGTTGCTCGACTTGGTGAAGAACGAAGTCACACGCGTGCTGATGACGGTCAAGATTGAATCGAACGAGCAAATTGAACAAGCCGCGCACGCGTTGGAAGACCGTGCGGAGAACTTGCACAACGTCACCTACACCGCGTCTGATGAGTCAGGTCAGGCGGTCACCACAGCCGACGAAGCCACGTTTGCAGCGCCAATGCCACCTGTGGGTCGCAACGATCCCTGCCCATGCGGCAGCGGTAAGAAATACAAGCAATGCCACGGTAAGTTGGCTTAATTCACATGGCAGTTCATCTCATTCCCCCCAATCCTGCAGATTTGCACGCCATTGCTGGCGTACGCATTGGTGTCACGCAAGCGGGCATTCGCAAAGCCGGTCGCAAAGACTTGACCGTGGTGTTGATCGATGAAGGTGCCTCGGTCAGCGGTGTGTTCACCCAAAACCGTTTTTGCGCAGCACCTGTGCAGGTGTGCCGCGAGCATTTGGATTCAGGCCAGAGCATTCGTGCCATGGTGGTCAACACAGGCAATGCCAACGCAGGCACCGGTGAAGACGGTTTGACGCGTGCACGTGAAACGTGCGTTGCTTTGGCTAATGCTTTGAATATTTCGCCGAACCAAGTATTGCCGTTCTCCACCGGCGTCATCATGGAGCCGCTGCCGCACGACCGCATCATCGCGGGCATGCCTGCTGCCATTGCCGCCGCAGGCCATGCGGGTAGCGCACAACAGTGGGCTGATGCGGCCGAAG
>JBEEJP010000101.1:0-6849 GCA_041169125.1 Pseudomonadota bacterium | reverse complement strand
ACCTCCGCAAAGGCTGGCAAGAAATGAAACAAGAACTGGTGCTCATCACAGGCATGTCGGGTTCGGGCAAGTCTGTGGCCCTGAATGCGCTGGAAGATGCCGGCTACTACTGCGTCGACAACTTGCCGCCAGAGTTGCTGCTGCCCTTTGTGCAGCTCGAAGAGCAACAAAGCATCAGCAAAGTGGCCATTGCCATGGATGTGCGCAGCGCCAGCTCACTGCCTTTGGTGCCTGCACAGTTGGCCCATTTGCGACTGATGGACGTGGATGTGCGCTTGCTGTTCTTAGATGCCACCACCGAAATTTTGGTGCATCGTTTTTCTGAAACACGCCGCCGCCACCCCCTCTCACGTCAAGATGGCCAAGACGTGATTCGCGACCAGCAACGTGACCTGATCGAGGCGATTGAACATGAACGTGAGCTCTTGTCCGAACTGCGTGAAGAGTCCCACATCATCGATACCAGCCTGTTGCGCAGCAGCAAGTTACAGGGCTACATCAAGTCACTCATCTCTGCCCCCGCCACACAGCTGACCTTGATGTTTGAATCCTTCGCGTTCAAGCGCGGCATTCCTGTGCATGCCGACTATGTGTTTGACGTGCGCATGTTGCCCAACCCCCATTACGAGCCCGCCCTGCGCCCTCTCACCGGACGCGACGCGCCCGTGGCTGACTGGTTGGCTGAGCACGGTGCGGTTGAGAAAATGGCGAGCCAAATTTCAGACTTCATGAACACTTGGTTGCCCGACCTCAACCTTGACCACCGCAGCTACGTGACGGTGGCCATTGGCTGCACCGGTGGACAACACCGCTCGGTGTATTTGGTGGAGTTGCTGGCCAAGCGTTTTGCCCAAGATTGGGTCACCCTCAAGCGCCACCGCGAGCTTGACGTTGTGCCTTAACGCGCTAGCAATTTACGAATCGGCGCAGGCAGCCCTAGCGCGGGCCAATCGGCCTTTGCAAACCACTGCCCATCGCCCACAGCGGCCCCCATCTTCACAGCGCGAGGCACACGCAGTTGCACTGGGTGCAGGTGCAAATCTTTGTGCGTGAGCACATGTTTGAACACGGCGCGCTCCTGCAGTTGCGCGTGGTACTGGGCTGGCAGCGCCGCGCACAGTGCGTCAAAACTTTCAAACACCGGCAAACAATACAAGCCCGCCCACACGCCGCTTTGGGCACGCTGCATCAACCACACATCGCCTTTCTGTGTCACCGCATACAGCAACCACAACTGCTCTGAGGTGCGCTTGAGCTTGCGTGTTTTCACCGGATAGGCCTCAGGCTGGCCTTGTGCCTTGGCCACGCAACCGTTGGCCAGCGGGCACTGCGCGCACTGAGGCTTTTTGGGTGTGCACACGGTGGCCCCCAAATCCATCACACCTTGGGTGTAGCGAGGCATGGCACGCTTCACATCACGCTGCGGCAATAGGGTTTGGGCAATGGCCCAGAGTTCTTTCTCCACCTTCGAGGAAGCCAAGTCTTCTTTGAAGCCCAAGTAACGTGTGAGCACGCGTTTGACATTGCCATCCAAGATGGCAATCGGCTCGCCAAAGCACAACGACGCCACAGCAGCCGCAGTGGATCGACCAATGCCGGGCAGGGTCTGCAAAGCTTCAGCATTGCGTGGAAACACACCACCGTGCAAGGCCACCACATCTTGTGCCGCACGGTGCATATTGCGGGCGCGGCTGTAGTACCCCAAGCCACTCCACAAACCCAGCACTTCGTCTTGGTGGGCCGCAGCCAAATCGGCCACGGTGGGAAAGCGTTGCATGAAGCGCGCAAAGTACTCACGCACCGTGACCACTTGCGTTTGCTGCAGCATGATTTCCGACAACCAAACGGCATACGGGTCTTGCGTGTTTTGCCACGGCAAGTCATGCCGACCATATTGGGTTTGCCACGCCACCACGGTGTCGCCAAAGCTGTGTGTCGTTGTCATGGTTTTTGGCATGTGGCGCAGTAATAGGTCGAACGTTGACCTTGTTGAATGCGACGAATCGTGGTGCCACACACGCGACAAGGTTCACCCGCGCGGTCATACACACGGGCTTCGAGTTGAAAGTAGCCGTTCTTGCCATCGGCGGCCGAAAAGTCGCGCAGTGTGCTGCCGCCTTTTTGAACGGCGCGTTGCAGCACATCGATCACCGCCAAACGCAGCTTTTCGGCGCGCGGTCGACTGATGCGATCAGCCCGCGTGGTGGGACGAATACCCGCCAAGAACAACGCCTCTGATGCATAAATATTGCCCACCCCCACCACCAACTCACCCGCCAGCAACACCTGTTTGATGGCGGCCTTGCGCTTGCGCAAACCTTGATGAAAGGCATCCAACTCAAAACCACCATTCAAGGGTTCAACGCCTAGGTGCCCCAACAACTTCACGGCCTCTGCACTGTGTTCGCTCGGCGCATACACCACCGCGCCAAAGCGTCGCGGGTCATTCAGGCGCAACAGGCCCTGTGTGGTGTCCAAATCCACATGGTCATGGGCGCCTGGCGGGCTTCGGTCTTGACCAAACAACAAGCTGCCCGACATGCCTAAATGCCACAGCAGCAAGCCATCGTCCAAATCGACCAGCAAATACTTGCCACGTCGACGCACGCCCACCACCTGACGCCCAACCAACGATTGCGCTTCACAACCCAAGGGCCAGCGCAAAGGTTTGCCCATGCGCACACCGGTCACGCGTGCGCCCGCGATGCGATCGGCAAAACTCAAACGGGTCACTTCGACTTCTGGTAATTCAGGCATGGCGCAATCAAAGAAATAGAGGCAACGATTATGATTCGAGCATGAATTTGTCTGCTGCACGTCTTTGGATTTCCCGCCTTGCGCTGTTCGCGGCTGCGTCTTGCGCCGTTCCCGTCATCGGCCATGCCACCACGGAGGAAGCAGACAAAGTCAACAACTCGTCCATGAGCGGCGAATTGCTTTACGAAATTTTGTTGGGCGAAATGAATCTGCGCCACGGTGAGCCCGTGACGGGGTTCTCACTCTTGCTCGATGCAGCGCGCAAATCCAACGATGTGCAGTTGTACGACCGTGCTGTCGAGATTGCGCTGCAAGCACGCTCCGGCGATGGTGCTTTGATGGCCGCACGTGCTTGGGCACAGGCTTGGCCGCAAGACCGCAAAGCCAACAACCAATTGCTGCAAATTCTGATTGCGCTCAACCACGTCCCCGAGACCTTGGAGCCTCTCAAAAAAGAAATCACCCTAGCACCCGATGCCGAACGCGATACGGCCATCCAACTCATCCCGCGGCACTACGCCCGCGTGAGTGACAAAAAACGTGCGGTGCATGTTGTGCAACAAGCGCTCGAACCGTATCTGAATAAAAACACCACCACAGGCGCTATAGCATGGACCAGCTTAGGGCGCATGCGTTTGGCCACTGACGATGTGACTGGTGCACTCGAAGCCGTCAAAAAAGGTCAAACCGCAGACGTCAAAGCCCAAGGCCCCACATTGCTGGCCATGGAGTTGCTGAGCAAGAAGGTGGCTGAAGCAGAGCCCCTCGTTCAACAAGGTTTGCGCAAACAAGACGGCACTGAAATGGCCATGGGCTATGTGCGTGTTTTGATTGAACTCGGACGCTACAAGGAAGCAGGCGATCAACTCCAAGCCATCACCCGCAAAGCCCCCAAGCTGGCCGATGCTTGGTTGGTGTTGGGCTCGCTGCAGTTTGAGCAAGGCCAAGACAAAGAGGCAGAGGCCTCTTTGGCACGCTACGTCAACCTGGCCAGCAAGACCCCAACCGACGTCAACACACGTGGCCTCAATCAAGCCCAAACACGACGCGCCGCCTTGCTGGCTCGCCAAGGCAAACTGAGCGAAGCGCGTGAGTTGATTCGCCAAATTCCAGCCACCAACGCCGACGAACAGCGCAGCCGCGTGTTGGCTGAAGTGCAGCTCTTGCGTGAACACCGCCAATGGCAAGCTGCATTTGATTTACTAGCGGCCAACAGCGGCGATGACACCGACTTGGTTTACGAGCAAGCCATGTTGGCTGAAAAACTCAATCAACTCGATGTGATGGAAAAGCTGTTGCGCCAAGTCATCGCGCAAAACCCCAGCTACTACAACGCGTACAACGCCTTGGGGTTTTCAATGGCAGACCGCAACATTCGATTGACTGAAGCCAAACAACTCATTGTCAAAGCCTTGACGTTTGCACCGGACGATCCTTTCATCACCGACAGCCTAGGTTGGGTTGAGTTTCGTTTGGGCAATTTAGGTGCTGCACTCAGCCATTTGCAAAAAGCCTACAAAGACCGAGCAGATGCCGAAATCGCGGCGCATTTGGGCGAAGTGCTGTGGAAGATGAAACGCCAAGACGAAGCCCTGCAGGTGTGGCGTGAAGGTTTGAACACAGCCCCCAACAACGAGACCTTGCAAGAAACCCTGCAACGCCTCAAACCCGCGCTGTGACCATGCAAGGGTTGCGCGCACGTGCCAGCGGACTGGCGCTACTCCTAGGGCTCACGCTCGCGGGTTGCGCCACCCCAAGCCGCACAGCCAAACCTGTCAACGCCGAGCAAGCCCATAGCCCCGAATGGCAAGGCCGCATCAGTGTGCAAGTGCTGGGAGATTCACCCTCATCTATGAGCGCCAGTTTTTTGCTACGCGGCAACGCCCAAAATGGCGAGCTGGATTTGTATTCCCCACTGGGCACCACACTTGGGGCCTTGCAATGGACCCCGCAACAGGTGCTGCTCGACGATGGCAACAAGACACAATATTTCAATTCACTGGCTGAGTTGACCGAAAAAGCCACGGGCGCCGCACTCCCCGTCGAAGCGCTCTTCGGCTGGCTACAAGGCCGCCATGACACAGCCCTGGGATGGCAAGCCGACTTGTCAACAGCGTCTGAAGGTTCACTCTTTGCACGCCGAACCAGCCCTGCACCAGAAGTCACGCTGCGTATCAAACTCGACCCTTAACCACCATGCGTTCGCTCCACCATGTTCAAGCCCCCGCCAAGCTCAACCTGTTTTTGCACATCACAGGTCAGCGCGACGATGGCTATCACTTGCTGCAGTCGGTCTTCATGTTGATTGACTGGTGCGACATCCTGCACTTTGATCTGCGTGACGATGGTGTGATAACGCGTGAAGATCTCAGCATGGCACTGCCCGCGGACGACTTGGTCATGCGCGCCGCACGATCGCTGCAACACGCCAGCGGCACGTCTTTGGGTGCACACATTGCGATTGAAAAACACATCCCCGCACAAGCCGGCATGGGCGGCGGCTCATCCGATGCAGCCACCACGCTCCTCGCCCTCAATCGGCTGTGGGGCTTGAATTGGCCGCTCTCCCAACTCATGCCATTGGGCTTGGCGCTGGGCGCTGATGTGCCTTTTTTCTTAGGCGGTCACAACGCTTGGGTTGAGGGCATTGGCGAAAAAATCACCCCAATCGATGTGCCCTCGGCACGGTTTGCCGTGGTGAAACCCCATGCGGGCCTAGAGACTGCAAAAATTTTTCAACACCCCGAGTTGGAACGCGCCACAGAAACTGCTACAATGCCGGTCTTCGCTGTTAATCCTTACGGTTTTGGCCGTAATGACTTGCAGCCAGTAGCTCAGGCGCTGTGCCCAGAGATCACCGAAGCCCTTGAGTGGTTAGGCTCTTTTGGATTAAGCCCACGCATGACCGGCTCTGGCAGCGCAGTGTTTGCCCAGTTACCCGAGGGTGCGTTGATTGACTCAGCCCCACCCAACTGGCAAATGCGGATATGCAGCAATATGGCAGTTCATCCCCAAGCGGGTTGGGCAGCCAGCGAAAGTTAACGGTGGGTCGCTGCAAAGCGGCTGACCTGTGTAGGGGATTCGCCAAGTTGGTTAAGGCACCGGATTTTGATTCCGGCATTCCGAGGTTCGAGTCCTCGATCCCCTGCCAAATATTTTCAAAGCACATCCGTGCATGGTTTGCAAGTGACGGCTTATTGCGTCATTGGTCTTGAAGCGAAAGTCATACGTCATCATGTCGACCCATACCCCCGACTTCATGGTCTTTACTGGCAACGCCAATCCCACATTGGCGGCTGAAATTGCAACCCACCTCGGCATCGAAGTGGGTGCCGCCCATGTGGGCCGCTTCTCTGACGGTGAAGTCACCGTAGAAATCAACCAAAACGTGCGTGCCCGCGACGTGTTCGTGGTGCAAAGCACTTGCGCCCCCACCAACGAAAGCTTGATGGAATTGCTGATCATGGTCGACGCTTTGAAGCGCGCCTCAGCAGAGCGCATCAGTGCGGTCATCCCTTACTTTGGCTATGCCCGTCAAGACCGCCGCCCACGCTCAAGCCGCGTGCCCATTTCTGCCAAACTCGTGGCCGACTTGCTGCAAACCGCTGGCGTGGCCCGCGTGTTGACAATGGACTTGCACGCCGACCAAATCCAAGGCTTCTTCAACGTCCCCGTTGACAACATCTACGCATCTCCCGTTTTGTTGGGCGACTTGCGCACCAAAAACTACGACGACCTGATCGTGGTCTCTCCCGACGTGGGTGGTGTGGTGCGTGCCCGTGCGCTGGCCAAGCAGCTCGGCTGCGATTTGGCCATCATTGACAAGCGCCGCCCCAAAGCCAACGTATCTGAAGTGATGAACGTCATTGGCGACATAGAAGGCCGCAACTGCGTGATCATGGACGACATGATCGACACCGCCGGTACTTTGGTGAAAGCGGCTGAAGTGTTGAAAACACGTGGTGCCAAAAAGGTGTATGCCTATTGCACACACCCTATCTTCTCTGGCCCTGCGATTGAACGCATTGCCAAAGGCGATGCCCTCGACGAAGTGGTGGTGACCAACACCATTCCTTTGAGCGAAGCGGGCCG
>JBEEJP010000100.1:0-6966 GCA_041169125.1 Pseudomonadota bacterium | reverse complement strand
TATGGAAACGGTGTTTCGTCAACTCCTTCAACACCGCAGGCAAATCACGCGGATTGGGAATCAGCACCGAACACCCGCCCATGCGCATGCACGAGAGCAAGTTCACATTGAACGCAAAGATGTGGTATAGCGGCAAAGCACAAATAAAGGTGGGAATTTCATGGGCAGGAATACGTTTGAGAGCCGGCCCACACCACTCGGAAGCCTGCAACATGTTGGCAATCAGATTGCGATGCAACAGTTCCGCGCCCTTGGCCACCCCGGTGGTGCCGCCGGTGTATTGCAACACGGCCAAATCATCACCATGAATCTCTGGCAGTGTCAGCGTGCAACGCTCACCTTGCGCCAGCGCATCGTTGAAGCGCACAGCGGTGGGCAGATCAAACGCAGGCACCATCTTTTTCACATTGCGCACCACATGGTTCACCAACATGCCCTTGAGCCATCCCAAGCGGTCACCCATGGCACACAGCACCACATGTTTGACGTGCGTGCGTTCTAAACACTCCTGCAACGTGGCCCCAAAGTTTTCGAGCACCACAATCGCCTTCGCGTCCGAATCCTTGAGTTGTGCTTCCAGTTCGCGGGCGGTGTAAAGCGGGTTGATGTTGACCACCACAAACCCAGCACGCAGCACGGCAGCCACCACAATGGGGTACTGCAAGACGTTGGGCAACATGATGGCCACGCGATCGCCAAACACCAACCCCAAGCTCTGCAAATACGCAGCAAACACCTGACTCAAACGGTCAAGCTGGCTGTAACTCAAGCCCTTGCCCAAGAAACTAAACGCCGTGCGATCACCAAATTGGTGAAAGCTTTCTTGCATCAAATCCACCAGCGAGCTGTAGGCCTGCGTGTCAATTTCAGCGGGAACACCCTCGGGGTAAGCACTGAGCCATGGTTTTTGCGTGGAGTTCATGTCTGCCTCTCTCTAGAGTATTTTTTCTTGTCAGAGTGGCGCAAGGTTACACGACTTTATGACTTGTTTTTGAGCGGGCTAACCCGAAAGATAATCGCCAAATGAATAAACGTTGGAAGCCCAGTGTCACCGTTGCCGCCATCATTGAACGCGACGGTCGTTACCTCCTCATCGAAGAACACACGCCAGAGGGTTTGCGTCTGAACAACCCTGCGGGCCATCTTGATGCAGGCGAATCGCCAGAAGAAGGCTGTGCACGCGAAGCCTTCGAAGAAACCACCTACACCTTTGAACCCACCGAGATGGTGGGCATCTACATCTCACGACTTTTGCGCCCTGCGCGAGAAGACCGCGCGGCAGAAGATGTGACTTACTTTCGCCTCGCGTTTTGCGGCAAACTCGGCGAGCAAGTGCCGGGCGCACAACTCGACAAAGGCATCGTACGCACCTTGTGGATGACACCCGACGAAATTCGCGCCAACGTGCACCGCTTGCGCAGCCCCTTGGTGCTGCGGTGCATGGAAGACCATTTGGCGGGCCAACGCTTTCCACTCAGCTTGATTTACACCGACCCGAGCGTGCTCAACCCCACGCAGGGATAATTGCCACATGGCAAATAACAAACGTGTGGTGGTGGGCTTGAGCGGCGGTGTGGACTCCGCCGTCAGCGCCTACCTGTTGAAGCAGCAAGGCTACGACGTCGTCGGCATCTTCATGAAAAACTGGGAAGACGATGACGACAGCGAGTACTGCTCATCCAACATCGATTTCGTTGACGCTGCCGCTGTGGCCGATGTGATTGGCATCGAGATTGAACATGTCAACTTTGCCGCCGAATACAAAGACCGCGTGTTCGCTGAGTTTTTGCGCGAGTACCAAGGTGGCCGCACACCCAATCCCGACATCTTGTGCAACGCCGAAATCAAGTTCAAGGCGTTTTTAGACCACGCCATGCGTTTGGGCGCAGAAAAAATTGCCACCGGCCACTACTGCCGCGTGCGCGAAGTGGACGGCGAGTTTCAGTTACTCAAAGGCTTGGACCCCAGCAAAGACCAAAGCTATTTTTTGCACCGCCTCAACCAAGCGCAGTTGTCAAAAACGCTGTTCCCCGTGGGCGAGTTGCAGAAAACTGAGGTGCGCCGCATTGCCGACGAGATTGGTTTACCCAATGCAAAGAAAAAAGACTCGACCGGCATTTGCTTCATCGGCGAGCGTCCGTTTCGCGAATTTTTAAACCGCTACATCGCCAACGAACCCGGCCCCATCAAAGACGAACGTGGCCGCAAAATTGGCACGCATGTGGGCCTGAGTTTTTACACACTGGGTCAACGCCAAGGCTTGGGCATTGGCGGCGTGAAAGCCAAAGGCGCAGAAATGGAAGCACTCCGCGCCCGCGGATTGCGTGGTGCTGGCGAACACCAGCCGTGGTTTGTCGCCCGCAAAGACTTGGCCACCAACACCTTGTACGTGGTGCAAGGCCACGACCACCCTTGGTTGCTTTATGGCGCGCTCCATGCGGACGACTTGAGCTGGTGTGCCCCACACGCGCCAGCGCCTGGCCGCTACGCGGCTAAAACACGCTATCGCCAAGCGGATGCCACTTGTGCGCTGAGCTACAACACAAAAGGCGAGCTGGTGCTCGCCTTTGATGACCCTCAATGGGCCGTCACACCCGGCCAATCGGCTGTGTTGTATGACGGCGAGGTGTGTTTGGGCGGCGGGGTCATTGCCTGCGCTGCAGCGCTGAACACAACCCTCGCCTAACTGCGCAAGGCAGCGACGCGTTATTTGGCAGCGTCAGCTTTGGGGGCAGCCTCGGCTTTCTTTGCACCCTCAGCTTTTTTCGCAGCTTTCTTTTCTTGACCTAAGTGCTTGCCTTCGGTTTTCACCGCCGGTGCGGCTTCAGCCTTGGCAGCGCTTGAGGGCGTGGCAGGTGTTGCTGGTGTCGCCGGTGCCGCGGGTGTCACAGCAAACGCCGCAGCAGAGAAAGCACCAACGATCAATGAGGCAATCAGCTTGTTCATATAAATTCCTTTACGGTGGTTGAACAACTCCAACATCGGAGTGAGCATTCAACGACACGAAAGACACGGCTGTTGACGCAAATATTTAATTATTTGGGTCAACGTTTTCATGTCTGCCACGTTGTCGCACACGTGGAAAAAGATGCCCCAAGAAAAAAACCGATGGCTTTTGACCATCGGCTTGTGCGTTGGAAGCGCGACAACTTAGAACGGAATATCGTCATCCATGTCGTCAAAACCACCCTTGGCCGGCGCAGGCGCTGCAGGGCGTTGTGCGGCAGGAGCAGCCGCACGAGGTGCAGCGGCTGGGCGGCTATAACCACCTTCATCGCCACCACCGCTTGGGCCACCCATGCCTTCACGGCCACCTAAGAGTTGCAACTCCGTGGCAATGATGTCCACCGTGTTCTTTTCAACGCCGGTGTTCTTGTCGGTGTAGACGCCGTATTTCAAGCGGCCTTCCACGTAAATGGGACGGCCTTTTTTGACGTATTCGCCAGCGATCTCGGCCAAGCGGTCGTAAAACGTGACGCGGTGCCATTGGGTGTCTTCAATCATCTCGCCGCTGTTTTTGTCTTTGCGACGGCTGGACGTTGCCACGCTCACATTGGCCACGGCTTGGCCGCTGGGCAAGTAGCGCACTTCGGGGTCGCGGCCACAGTTGCCGACGAGGATGACTTTGTTAACGGATGCCATGGGTAAATTCCTCCAGATAGGGGCTAATTATGGGGTCTTTGAGGAAGGGGTCGCACGCTGAGGCGCCACCATGGGCCAAGCGACCACCAGCCACAGCACCATCAGTGCTGCGCAAGTGAAGAACAGGCCTTGTGTGCCGTAGGTTTTGACCAGCTGACCGCCCATCACCCCACCCGCAAAAAAGCCCAACGATTGCAAGGTGTTGTACACCCCCATCGCCGCACCACGCGACGACGCAGGCGCAATGCGCGACACCAAACTCGGTTGTGTGGCCTCCAACACGTTGAAACCACAAAAAAACGCAAACAGCAGCCAGGCCAAGCAGGTAACGCTGGGTGCGCCAGACGACACCCACAGCAGCGCCACTTGCACCAGTGCAATCAATGCAATGGCACTTAAAAATACAGCCCGCAAATAGCCACGGCGCTCGAGCGCAAACACACCGCCCATCAACACAAACGAGCCCAACACGGCAGGCAAATAAATTTGCCAGTGGTCATCCTTGCCCAAACCGGCTTGCACCAAAAACGCGGGAATCGCCACCCACATGGCCAGCTGTACCGCATGCAGCACAAACACACCAATGTTCAGGCGCAGCAGCGCAGGGCTAGACAGCACTTGGCGCAAGCCACCACGGGCCGCGTCTTTGTGCTGCAACGGCTCGGGGGGTACGCCCCACACCACCACCGCTGTGCCCACCAGCGCCAGCACGGCTGTCAACACAAACAAGCCCGACAAACCAATGTGCGCGGCAATCACGGGCGAAGCCACCAACGACAAGGCAAACATCAGCCCAATGCTCGCCCCCACCAACGCCATGGCCTTGGTGCGCACGTTGTCACGCGTGAGGTCGGCCAACAAGGCCGTCACCGCCGCAGACACCGCACCCGCGCCCTGCACGGAACGACCCACCAACAAACCGGTCAAGGTGTCAGCACTACCGGCGATCAAGCTGCCCAAGGCGAACACCAACAAACCAAAAATAATTACCCGCTTGCGGCCCAAGCGGTCAGACGCCACCCCAAACGGAATTTGCAAAATACCTTGCGTGAGGCCGTAAATGCCCATGGCCATGCCAATGAGCGCAGGGTCGTCCCCGCCCGGATACTTGCGCGCTTCCAACGCAAACACGGGCAGCACCAAAAACAAGCCCAACATGCGCAGGGCAAAGATGGACGCCAGCGTGCCACTGGCGCGCAACTCGGTGCGCGTCATGGTGGGGCTGTTGTCTAGCGTGGAGTCGGGGGTTAAGTTGATCGTCACAGCCTGCCATTGTCCCGCATTCTGTGATGAAACTAGCCGCTTTGGCCAATCAGGCCAACTTAGGCACTGCGTGAATGGCGCGCCACATATTTGCGCAAAACAGTGTCCATCAGAGACTGCCAGCCATCGCCTGTGGACTTGAAATAGTCAATCACCTCTGGGCTGTATCGCACTGACACCAAACGTTTTTTAGTTTCAGACTTTGGCCGTCCGCGCAAAGCTTTCATAGGCACCATGGCCTTAAGCTGCTGGCTTGTCAGTGGTTGAGCATCCGGATCGAGCCTGGCGGCCACGGTGATGGCGCGGTCTTCTTGCGCACTCGGCATTTGAACTTTAGAGCGTTTCATTGTTTTCGACATAGTGCCTCACCTCGCGTCGATTGGCCCGACGAAGACTGATGATTCTTCGTACCTCACCACGATTCACAAAAGCCACGTAGTAGAGAGTTTCGGTTTTTGGCGCCAACGCAATCATGCGCATTTCGTTGTAGTCAGCCCGATCATCCACCCATACCCAAGCGGCCTCCCAATCAAGCTCTGCGGCCATAGCCAGCGATACGCCATGCTTGTGCTGGTTACTCGCATCTTTGGTCGGATCGAACTCGATGCGCATATTTTAATGTAGCTACAAAAAATTGACATGCACTCAGAAAAAACGACCTTGTACGCGCTGGGCATACGCCACAAGGTTTGTGTGTGACTTGGCTCGGGCCAAAAGCGGCGTGTCAAAGTGTTCGCACAAACAAGTTATCACAAACGCTCCAGCGCTGGCATCTGCCGCACACGGCGATGTACCGCCAAACCAATCGGCATCGCCCAGCACATGCGCCAATGCGTCAATGTCGCGGCACGCGAGTTGCGCAATTTCAGCCTCTGTGTGACGGCCCATGCCTTGCGCATGCAACATCTTGCGCGACTTGTTTCGCATCGCAGAACGAACGATGGGGCGAATCAACGCAGGCGCTTTGTTAAAGAAAGTGGCAGGCCCTTTGATGAAGTTTTCGTCCACCATCCAGCGGAAATACACCACCGCGAAATACAGGTGCTCTTCACACATTTTTTCCACCGCCCACGTCACACCCTTTTGTTGCGTGGTGAGGTGTGCGTCGAAATCAAGACCGTACTTTTGCTCAAGGTGAAAGCGAATCAAAGTGGAGTCCGCCACCGTCACGCCATCGTCGACGATGAATGGGCGCTTACCTTTGGGACCAAGGTTCGGACCGCCCGTAAAAACATCGGCGGTGTGGGCCAAGCCAGATAACTTCAACAAGGCCATGGCCTTCATCACAAAAGGGCTGGGATCAGGCTGCCCAAATGCGGGGCCGAAGGTGTGCAAAACAATCATCAAAACTTTTCCTTATGTGCGCCCCACTTTAATCTCCTCATTAAAATAAATAGTTCTTTTTGGTTAATTTTTATAGATCTTGCGTTTGCGTCTTCGAGCCACACATCCAAATCCACTCGGGCAAAGATGCGCGTTTCTTCATGCGCCACTATCATGGCGGGTTGCCCTTTTATTTTGAGTGTCCCGTGAACGCACCTTCTGACGGCGCCTACCTAGGCCTTGCCCTGAATCATCCCTCTGCCCTACGAAACATCAGCATTCGCGGGGCGCGCACGCACAACCTGAAGAATATTGACCTCGACATTCCGCGCAACCAGCTGGTGGTGATCACGGGTTTGTCGGGCTCGGGCAAGTCCAGCCTCGCGTTTGACACGCTGTATGCCGAAGGCCAGCGCCGTTATGTAGAAAGTCTCTCGGCCTACGCCCGTCAGTTTTTGGGGCGCTTGGACAAGCCGGATGTGGACCTGATTGAGGGCCTGTCGCCCGCCATCAGCATTGAGCAAAAAGCCACCAGCCACAACCCGCGATCCACCGTGGGCACGGTGACCGAAATTCACGACTACCTGCGCTTGCTGTTTGCCCGCGCGGGTACGCCGTATTGCCCCGACCACAACTTGGCGCTGCAAGCGCAAAGCGTGTCGCAAATGGTGGACGCCGTCATGGCGCTGCCCGAAGACACCAAGCTCATGCTGCTCGCGCCCATTGCGCGCAACCGCA
>JBEEJP010000099.1:0-7111 GCA_041169125.1 Pseudomonadota bacterium | reverse complement strand
ATTCCCGTGGGCAACCGACTGGAGCTTTTCTTGGGTGCGGCGATTGGCGCCATCACCTTCAGTGGCTCGGTCATTGCGTTTGGCAAGCTCTCGGGTAAATACAAATTCCGTTTGTTCCAAGGTGCGCCCGTCACGTTCCCTGGCCAACATTTGCTCAACCTGTTGATGGGGTTGGCGACGGTAGGTTTTGGCGTGATGTTCATGTTCACCCAAGACTGGGATGCCTTCTACGCCATGCTCGCACTCTCGTTTGTGTTGGGCGTGCTCATCATCATCCCGATCGGCGGTGCAGACATGCCGGTGGTGGTGTCCATGCTCAACAGCTATTCAGGCTGGGCGGCGGCGGGCATTGGCTTTTCGCTCAACAACAGCATGCTCATCATTGCGGGTTCGTTGGTGGGTAGCTCAGGCGCGATTCTGAGCTACATCATGTGCAAGGCCATGAACCGCTCGTTCTTCAGTGTGATCTTGGGTGGGTTTGGCGCCGAGGCCGGTACCGCAACAAGTGGCGGCCAAGAGCAACGCCCCGTCAAGAGTGGCAGCGCTGATGACGCCGCTTACATCTTGGCCAATGCCGAGACCGTGGTCATCGTGCCCGGTTACGGCTTGGCCGTGGCCCGCGCCCAACACGCGGTCAACGAACTGGCCGAGAAGCTGATGCACAAAGGCATCACTGTGAAATACGCCATTCACCCTGTGGCCGGCCGCATGCCGGGCCACATGAACGTGCTGCTTGCGGAAGCCGAAGTGCCCTACGACCAAGTGTTTGAAATGGAAGACATCAACGGCGAATTCGGCCAAGTGGATGTGGCCATCGTCTTGGGTGCCAACGACGTGGTCAACCCCGCAGCGCTGGAAAAAGGCAGCCCCATCTACGGCATGCCGATCTTGGAAGCCTACAAAGCCAAGACGGTCATCGTGAACAAGCGAAGCATGGCCTCAGGCTACGCGGGCTTGGACAACGAACTCTTTTATATGGACAAAACCATGATGGTGTTTGGCGATGCCAAGAAAGTGGTGGAGGACATGGTCAAGGCTGTGGACTGACGCTACCGACTTGCATTAGCGATAAACTGCGCGCCTGATTCATCTGGCGCGCTTTTTTTATGCCTTTTCTCCTGACTCAATTCGAAGCCGCAATGGTCGATCTAGACGGCACCATGATCGACACCTTGGGCGACTTTGAGGTGTCGCTCAACCGCATGTTGGCCGACTTGGACTTGCCCTT
Organism: Pseudomonadota bacterium; assembly: GCA_041169125.1. Lineage (GTDB taxonomy): Bacteria > Pseudomonadota > Gammaproteobacteria > Burkholderiales > Burkholderiaceae_C > Limnohabitans. The sequence goes on along the minus strand of JBEEJP010000099.1, from coordinate 5,883 downwards.
GCTCACCCGTGCCTTGGTCGAGCGCACCGTTGGCAAAGGCTCGGAGCATTTGATTCGCTCAGTGCTGGCGCACCAGTTGGCCTTGCCTGAGGTGAGGGGCCTTGCGAATGTGTGCGACGCGCGTAGCGTGGAAGGGTTGTACGACACGGCATGGCAGCGATACCAGCACCACTACTTGGCCATCAATGGCGAATTCGCTCTCCTGTACGACGGTGTGGTCGAAGGCTTGCAGCAGATGCGAGATGCAGGCTTGCAACTCGCTTGCCTGACCAACAAACCCCTGTCGTTTGCCAAGCCCTTGTTGCAAGCCAAAGGGCTGGATCATTTTTTCAGCCATGTGTTTGGTGGCGACAGCTTTGCGCGTAAAAAGCCAGACCCTTTGCCTTTGCTCAAAACCTGCGAAGCGCTTGGCGTACAGCCTGCCCAAGCGTTGATGGTGGGCGACTCCAGCAACGACGCCCAAGCTGCCCGCGCCGCAGGCTGCCCTGTGGTGTTGGTGCGTTACGGCTACAACCACGGCGAGCCTGTGGATGGCGTGGATGCCGATGCCCACGTGGATACCCTGACCCACATTGCGCAGGCGTTGGCCACCCAGGGCTGAGCGTTTGCTAAACTGCACCCATGTTCATTCATCGCAACACAGTCACAGGTTGTCACGACCGGGGAGCTTGGCCCTGGCGTACGCCGTCGTTTGCGCTTGTCTAAAGCACGCTCAGCCTCACTGATGCCGTGCCCGCGCTGAAGCTTTTGGGCTCAGCACTTGTCCGAATGAACGCCCCAACCGATACGGGGCCGAGCTGTGGAGGCTCACGATGACTGAAACCGAATTCAAACAATTGGCCCAAGAGGGCTACAACCGCATCCCCTTGGTGGCCGAGGCGTTTGCCGATTTAGAAACCCCGCTCTCGCTGTACCTCAAGCTGGCCCATGTGCAAAACAACGGCGAGCGCAGCTTCTTGCTCGAATCCGTGGTGGGCGGAGAGCGCTTTGGGCGCTACAGCTTTATTGGCTTGCCAGCCCGCACCCTGCTGCGTGTCAGTGGTTTTGGCGATGCTGCCAAGACCGAGGTGGTGACCGATGGTGTGGTGGTCGAAACTCACGCAGGCAACCCGCTCGATTTCGTGGCCGACTACCAAAAACGTTTCAAAGTGGCCCTGCGTCAAGGATTGCCGCGTTTTTGTGGTGGCTTGGCGGGCTACTTTGGTTACGACACCGTACGCCACATTGAAAAGAAGCTCGTGCACTCTTGCCCGCCCGATGACTTGGGCATGCCCGACATCTTGCTGCTGCAAACCGAAGAGTTGGCGGTGATTGATAACCTCTCGGGCAAGCTCTCACTCATCGTGTACGCCAACCCTGCGCAGCCCGATGCGTATGCCCAAGCCCAAGCGCGTTTGGCCGAGTTGAAGCAGCGCTTGAAAGCGCCTGCCCAAGCGCCATCGATTGCGCCCTGTGCCAGCCATCCCGCAGAGCGCAGTTTTGCGAAAGACGATTACTTGGCGGCCGTGCTGCGTGCCAAAGATTTGATTGCGGCGGGTGACTTCATGCAAGTGCAGGTGGGGCAGCGGATTCACAAAAAATTCACGGCCAGCCCGCTGTCGTTGTACCGTGCGCTGCGTTCGTTGAACCCCAGCCCGTACATGTATTACTACAACCTCGGTGACGCCTATGTGGTGGGCGCATCGCCTGAGATTTTGGTGCGACAAGAGTCCACGCCTGAAGGGCAAAAAGTCACCATCCGCCCCTTGGCGGGCACGCGCCCACGCGGTGCCACGCCCGAGGCGGATAAGGCGGCAGAGGTGGAGCTCATCAACGACCCCAAAGAGCGTGCCGAGCACGTGATGTTGATTGACCTCGCCCGCAATGACATTGGGCGCATTGCCAAAACAGGCAGTGTCAAAGTGACCGAGGCCTTTGTGGTGGAGCGCTACAGCCATGTGATGCACATCGTGAGCAACGTGGAAGGCTTGTTGTTGGACGATGCCAAGGGCCAACCACTCACCAGCATGGATGTGCTCAAAGCCACGTTCCCTGCGGGGACGTTGACAGGGGCGCCCAAGGTGCATGCCATGGAGTTGATTGACCAGCTCGAGCCCACCAAGCGCGGCTTGTACGGTGGCGCTTGCGGTTACCTGAGTTTTGCGGGTGACATGGACGTGGCCATTGCCATTCGCACCGGCATCATCAAAAACGACACCTTGTATGTGCAAGCAGCCGCCGGCGTGGTGGCCGACTCGGTGCCTGAGTTGGAGTGGAGAGAAACAGAGCACAAGGCGCGCGCGTTGTTGCGTGCCAGCGAGTTGGTGGAGGAGGGTTTGGAATGAGCAAGATCAAACTCCTCATGGTGGACAACTACGACAGCTTCACCTTCAACATCGTTCAGTACTTTGGCGAGTTGGGTGCAGACGTTGAGGTGTATCGCAACGATGAAATCACACTCGAAGGCATTGCCGCACGCAAGCCCGATCGCTTGGTCATTTCACCCGGCCCCTGCTCACCTGCAGAGGCAGGTATTTCGGTGGCGGCCATTCAGCACTTCGCGGGCAAGTTGCCCATTTTGGGCGTGTGCTTGGGCCACCAGAGTATTGGCGCGGCGTTTGGCGGCAAGATCGTGCGTGCGCAAGAGTTGATGCATGGCAAAACCAGCGTCATCACCACCACGCAAGAGGGGGTGTTTGGCGGATTGCCCGAGAAGTTCACGGTCAACCGTTACCACTCGCTCGCGATTGAACGTGCGTCGTGTCCCTCTTGCCTCAAGGTCACCGCATGGACGGACGATGGCGAAATCATGGGTGTGCGCCACACCGAGCTGGACATTCAAGGTGTGCAGTTTCACCCTGAATCCATCCTCACCGAACATGGCCATGCCATGTTGAAGAACTTTTTGTAAAGGCTGGCTATGACAACCACCATGCACTCCATCACGCCGCAAGAGGCGTTGCAACGCGTCATTGAGCACCGTGAGATTTTTCATGACGAGATGCTGCACATCATGCGCCTCATCATGTCGGGCGAAATGTCGCCGGTGTTGATGTCGGCTTTCATCACGGCGCTGCGCGTCAAGAAAGAGACCATCGGCGAAATCACCGCTGCTGCCCAAGTGATGCGTGAGTTCTCCACCAAGGTGGATGTGCCCGACCGCACGCACATGGTCGACATTGTGGGCACCGGCGGCGATGGCTCGCACACCTTCAATATCTCGACGTGTTCGATGTTCGTGGTGGCCGCAGCCGGCGGCAAAGTGAGCAAACACGGTGGCCGCAGCGTGAGCAGCAAGAGTGGCAGCGCCGATGTGCTGGAGAGCTTGGGCGTGAACATCAACTTGCCGCCCGCGCAAATTGCCAAGTGCATTGCAGAGGTGGGCATTGGCTTCATGTTTGCGCCCAACCATCACCCTGCAATGAAAAACGTGGCCCCCGTTCGCAAAGAGCTGGGTGTGCGCACCATCTTCAACATCCTTGGTCCGCTCACCAATCCAGCCAGTGCGCCCAATATTTTGATGGGCGTGTTTCACCCCGATTTGGTGGGCATTCAAGTGCGTGCGCTCGAACGCTTGGGCGCTGAACACGCCTTGGTGGTGTATGGCCGTGATGGCTTAGACGAAGTGTCCTTGGGCGCCTCGACGTTGGTGGGCGAACTCAAAGACGGCAAGGTGCGCGAGTACGAAATCCATCCCGAAGACTTTGGCTTTGCCATGAGCAGCAACCGCGCTTTGCGTGTGGAGACGCCCGAGCAATCGCGTGCCATGTTGTTGGGCGTGTTGGACAACCAAGCGGGCCCCGCTCGCGACATCGTGGTGCTCAATGCGGGCGTGGCTTTGTATGCAGCCAATGTGGTGGACAGCATCGAGGCGGGCATTGCCCGTGCGCGTGAGGTGTTGGCCTCTGGCGCTGCCAAAGCCAAGTTAGACCAATTGGTCACGGTGGCACATCAACTCACGGCGGCCTAAAAGCGCTTGGCGCAAGAAAGAATCACATGTCAGACATTCTGAACAAAATCGTTGCCGTCAAGCACCAAGAGATTGAGGCAGCGCTCAAACGCAAATCACTGGCAGCCATGCGTGCTGACGCAGAGAGCCGGGTGTTGACGCGTGACTTTGTGGGCGCTTTGCGCGCCAAGATCGCCGCGGGCTTGCCAGCGGTGATTGCCGAAATCAAAAAAGCCAGCCCTTCCAAAGGGGTGATTCGCGAAGACTTCATTCCCGCCGACATCGCCCAAAGTTATGCCGAACATGGGGCCGCATGTTTGTCGGTGTTGACCGACAAAGAATTTTTTCAAGGTCAAGTCGATTACCTCAAACAAGCGCGTGCGTCGTGCGATTTGCCGGTGTTGCGCAAAGATTTCATGGTCGACCCGTATCAGGTGTACGAGGCGCGCGTGATGGGCGCGGACTGCATTTTGTTGATCGCCGCGTGCTTGAGTGATGCGCAGATGGCCGAGATGGAAGCCGTGGCACGTGGCCTTGATATGGCCGTGTTGGTGGAAGTGCATGACGCGGCAGAGTTGCAACGTGCACTCAAGCTTAAAACGCCGTTGGTCGGTATCAACAACCGCAATCTGCGCACGTTTGAGGTGTCGCTCGACACCACGCTGGGCATGCTCAACGATGTGCCGTCCGATCGACTGCTCATCACCGAGAGTGGCATCTTGCAGCGCAGTGATGTGCAAACAATGCGTGAGGCGAATGTGCATGCCTTCTTGGTGGGCGAGGCGTTCATGCGCGCCCCCGACCCCGGTGTGGCGCTGGCTGAGTTGTTTGCCGCTTAAGTCGTATGACCGCTGATTTGTTTGGGGGCGAGTTGCCTGCGCAGAGCGATGTGCCGCGCCTCTCCCAGTGGGCGCCGCAAAACTGGCCTGTGCATGCGGATTGGCAGCCTGTGCTCGAGGCGTTTTGGCGCAGTGCGCCCGGTGTTTCGTTGGCGGGTTTTGTTCAGTCGCGTCTCGATGCGGGCGCGGTCGTCTACCCCCAATACCCGTTGTGGGCGTTACAGCTCACGCCGTTGTCGCAAGTCAAGGTGGTCATCTTGGGGCAAGACCCGTACCACGGGCCGCATCAGGCGCAGGGTTTGTCTTTTTCGGTTGCACCTAGCGTGAAGATTCCGCCGTCGCTGCGCAATATCTTCAAAGAGCTGCAGCGTGACTTGGGGCAGTCGATGCCGACCCATGGGTCTTTAGAGGCTTGGGCCAAACGAGGCGTGCTGCTGCTCAACACCAGTTTGACGGTGGAAGATGGTCGGCCTGCCAGCCACGCCAAGCGAGGCTGGGAGCAGTTGACGGACGCCTTGCTGGCAGAGGTGGCACGCACGGCGCCCGCTTGTGTGTACATGCTTTGGGGGGGGCATGCCCAAGCCAAGGCAGAGTTGATTGAGCGAGAGGCTCACGCACAACCCGCTGGATTTGTGGGGCTGCGAGCTGCGGATGCGCCAAAGCGCGAGGTGCTTGTGCTCAAAGCCAACCACCCCTCGCCGTTGTCAGCCTTGCGCCCCCCGCTGCCTTTCATCGGTTGCGGTCATTTTTCGCAAGCCAAAGCGTGGTTGGCTGAGAAAAATCTGGCCCTAGACTGGAATTTGTGAGTCGTTTGGCTCCAGAAACTCGCGAATACCCTAAAACTCTGCTATAGTTCGCGATTCGCCGGAGGGGTGCCCGAGTGGCTAAAGGGGGCAGACTGTAAATCTGTTGGCTTACGCCTACACTGGTTCGAATCCAGTCCCCTCCACCAGCGAAAACCAACAAGTAGAAGTGCCGGCAGGCCTGCAACTGTGACGATCTTTTCTGATCTGATGCGGGAGTAGTTCAATGGTAGAACCCTAGCCTTCCAAGCTAATGACGCGGGTTCGATTCCCGTCTCCCGCTCCACCTGTGGTTTTCAATGGATTGATTGGC
>JBEEJP010000098.1:0-7271 GCA_041169125.1 Pseudomonadota bacterium | reverse complement strand
TGCTGACCTGCCAAAACGGCAGCGTGTCGCGCTTTGCGGTGGCCGATGTGCAAGCCTTGGCCAAAGCCGGCGTGGACGTGGTGTGGCTCGAAGGCGGCAACGCCGCGTGGCTCGCTGCGGGCGGCAAACTGCAAAGCGGCGATCACCAAATGGCGGTCGAACGCGTGGACCGCTACCGCCGTCCATACGAAGGCACCAACAACCCGGTCGAAGCCATGCAAGGCTATTTGGATTGGGAGTTTGGCCTCGTCGAGCAACTCGCACGCGATGGCACACACCACTTCAAGGTGATTTAAATATTGCTACAGTCTTGCCTGTAGTTTTTAACCCTCATCTCAGAGAAGCACACCCATGTCACGCACCATTCAATGCATCAAACTCGGCACCGAAGCAGAGGGCCTCGATCTGCCACCGTACCCAGGCGAGTTGGGCAAGCGCATTTATGAAAGCGTCAGCAAGCAAGCGTGGGCCGATTGGATCAAGCAACAAACCATGTTGGTCAACGAGAACCGCTTGAACTTGGCCGACCAACGCGCACGCGAATACCTGAAGCGCCAAATGGAAAAACACTTCTTCGGCGACGGCGCCGATGCGGTGCAAGGCTACGTCCCGCCCAGCGCCTAAGCCTGCGTGACAGGACACCACGCTTGGCACGGCTGTCACAGCTGGTGCCACACCCAAGCCAGCTTTGACGAGCTGGCTTTTCTTGCGTTATGGCACGACTGGGCAGCAGATGCGGCGCGCCCGCCGCACCTGCATGTGGTGGCGCACACCGTGCAGCCCTTGCAAGCCGAGGCTTTGCTGCGCACCGCCCATGCACAGCCTGAACTCTTAACGTTCGCACAACAACTGGCCTCGCAGTGCTGGGGTTTGTTGCCCGGTGTGCACCGTTTGCGGTTTGCGCAAAACGACCACGACTGCCTCATGCTCACTCTGTGTGTGGGCGAGCACGCAGACTGGCCCGAGTTTGCACACCTCTTGCGCGCGCACCCCACCGGCCCGTGCGTCCCCACCACCGACACAGCTGCGCTCACAGAGCGCACCGTCACCGTGATTGGCTCGGGCATCGCGGGGGCTGGCACAGCGCGCGCTTTGGCAGAGCGTGGTTGGCAAGTCACCGTGTTAGATGCGGGATCTGCCCCCGCCGCAGGCGCCTCTGGTTTGCCTGTGGGCGTGGTGGCACCCCACACCTCGCACGACGACAGCGGCGTCTCGCGCCTCTCGCGTGCGGGCTTGCGCCACATGGAACACACCATGCGCGCACTGTTGACCGAAGGCGAGGACTGGGGCAGCACCGGCGTGCGCGAACGCCGCTTACCCGGCAAAACGCGGCGTGGCGGTGTGCCCTTGCGTTGGCTCAACGAGCACGCCCACAGCGCCAACGACTGGACACACAAAGCACCGCCCCCCGCGCCCGATGACGCCTTTTGGCACCCCCACGGTGCGTGGCTCAGGCCTGCGACCTTGGTGCGAGCCTTGCTCAACCATCCCAACATTCGCTGGCAAGGCGATGCCCACGTCGATGCGCTGAAGTGCATTGCACACGACGCGCCCCACACTGCCCCCCACACCACCCACACATGGCACGTGTTGCAAGGCTCCACCGTGTTAGCCGCCTCGTCACGCGTGGTGTTGGCCGCAGGGCCTGGTTCTGCGGCACTCATTGCCACCGCCACACGCGACGGCAGCGCACCGCGCATCAACCCACTGCGCGGACAAATTTCTTGGGGCCGAATGGCCGATGTGCCTGCGGCTGCGCACATGCCCGCCACGCCCGTGAATGGCAACGGCAGCTTTGTGCACAACATCAGCTCGCCCGATGGCCCTGCTTGGTACACCGGCGCCACGTATGACCGCCTCCACGACGACGCCCGTTTGCTCGACACCGACCACGCGGAGAACTGGGAACGTTTAAACGCCTTAGAGCCAGAAACCGCCACCGCACTCGCGCCTTTGTTTGCCACCGTCGGCACCGCCGCACCGCGCGTGCAGGGCTGGGCAGGCGTGCGCTGCGGCGTGCACGACCGCTTACCCATGACAGGCCGCGTGCCCAACACGCCCGAAGGGTTGTACATGAACACCGCCATGGGCTCACGCGGGCTCACACTGGGTTTGCTGTGCGGCGAATTGCTGGCTGCACAGTGGCATGGCGAGCCCCTGCCCATCGAAGCACGCTTGGCGAAGTTTTTAGATGCCACACGGTTTGAACCCAAAGCCTGAACCGACAAGCGCGCAACGCCTCACACACATGACCTCACACGACACGGCAACACAAGCGCATGACGCTGGACAAGTTCCGCCGGCGGCCATCGGTATGGCCGAAGCTTTTTGGTTTTGGCTCAAGCTCGGCTTCATCAGTTTTGGTGGGCCTGCGGGGCAAATTGCCATCTTGCATCAAGAGCTGGTCGAGCGTCGCCGTTGGTTGTCTGAGCGACGGTTTTTGCACGCGCTGAACTACTGCATGGTGTTGCCGGGCCCAGAGGCACAACAACTCGTCACCTACATCGGGTGGCTCATGCACAAACGTTGGGGCGGCGTGGTGGCGGGTGCCTTGTTTGTGCTGCCGTCGCTGCTCATCCTCATCGCGCTGTCGTGGGTGTACATCGCGTGGGGCGAAGTTCCTTGGGTCGCGGGTCTGTTGTTTGGCATCAAGCCTGCAGTCACGGCCATCGTGGTGCAAGCGGCGCATCGCATAGGCACGCGCGCCTTGAAGAACTCCGTGTTGTGGGTCATTGCGGCCACTTCGTTTGTGGCTATTTTTGCGTTCGATGTGCCCTTCCCCTTCATCGTGGGCGTGGCAGCGGCCGTGGGTTACATGGGTGGACGCCTCTCGCCCCACACGTTTGAAACTGGGGGTGGGCATGGTGCCTCCAAGGCCTCGTATGGCCCGGCTTGGATTGACGACCACACCCCCGTGCCCGCCCACGCGCACTTCAGCTTGGCTGGCTTGGCACAAGTGCTGTTGGCAGGCGCTGTGTTGTGGGCCATCCCCATGGGTGTGTTGTGCGCCGTGTTTGGCTGGGAGCATGGCTTCACGCAAATGGGGTGGTTCTTCACCAAAGCGGCCTTGCTCACATTTGGTGGCGCGTATGCCGTGCTGCCCTATGTGTACCAAGGGGCCGTGGGTGAGTTTGGGTGGGTCACACCCACACAAATGATGGACGGCTTGGCCTTGGGCGAAACCACACCGGGCCCGCTCATCATGGTGGTGGCGTTTGTGGCGTTCATCGGTGGCTATGTCAAAGCGCTGCTGGGGCCTGAGAGCGTGTTGGCTGCAGGTGCCTTGGCCGCCTGCTTGGTGACATGGTTCACGTTTTTACCGTCGTTCATCTTCATCTTGGCCGGTGGCCCCTTGGTGGAGAGCACGCACCGCAACCTCAAGTTCACCGCGCCACTCACCGCCATCACGGCAGCTGTCGTCGGTGTGGTGATCAACCTCGCGCTGTTCTTTGGCTATCACTTACTCTGGCCCGAAGGATGGGCAGGCGCATTGGATGTGCGCTCGGCCCTCATCGCCGTGAGCGCGGCGGTGATGCTGTTCCACTACAAACGCAGCGTCATAGACACCATTGGCTTGTGCGCCTTGGTGGGCTTGGCTGTCAAGCTCATCCCCCTCTGAAAACGTCCGCCCCATGCACACCCTTGAACAACTGCGCCGAGGCGAACTCACAGGCATTCAGCGCTTGCAACTGCGCGGCGGCCTGACCGAATTTCCGCATGAGATTTTTGAGCTCGCCGACTCGCTGGAAATCTTAGATTTATCGGGCAACCAGCTCAGCACCCTACCCGACGATTTGCCACGCTTGCACAAGCTGCGCGTGATTTTTTGTTCAGACAATCGGTTCACTGAATTGCCCGAGGTCTTGGGGCAATGCGCGCAGCTGAGCATGGTGGGTTTCAAAGCCAACCGCATTGCGCATGTGCCGGCCCAAGCGTTGCCGCCCTTGTTGCGTTGGCTCATCCTGACCGACAACGCGCTGACCGAGCTTGCGCCAGAAATTGGGCAATGCACGGCGATGCAAAAGCTCATGCTGGCGGGCAACCAGCTACGCAGCTTGCCGCCTGAGTTGGCTCAGTGCACACGCCTAGAGCTGCTACGCATATCAGCCAACCAATTGACGGAGTTCCCCCGTTGGCTGCTACACATGCCACGCCTGACTTGGCTGGCATTTGCGGGCAACCCCTTCACGCAAACGCAAGAAGCACACGTCTTGACCGATGCCCCCACACCTCACATGCTGTGGTCGCGTTTGCAACTGCAACAACTCTTGGGCGAAGGTGCATCAGGTCTGATTCACCAAGCGACACTGCGCACGGAGGAAGGCGAACACACCGTGGCCGTCAAACTCTTCAAAGGCGCCGTCACCAGCGACGGTTTACCCGCGTGTGAAATGGCCGCCTGTTTGCATGCGGGCACGCATCCACACTTGATCAGCGCCCTAGGCCGCGTGACCGAACACCCAGAGCAGATCCAAGCCTTGGTGATGCCTCTGATAGCGCCTGAGTTTGTCAACTTGGCTGGACCGCCCAGCCTAGAGAGCTGCACACGCGATGTGTATGCCAACACCCACCGTCTGAGCTGGCCTGCTGTGTTGCGCATCGCGCAAGGCATGGCCTCAGCCACCGCGCATTTGCATGCACGTGGCGTGCTGCATGGCGATTTGTATGCGCACAACATCTTGCACAACACCGAAGGTGATGCGTTGTTGGGCGACTTTGGCGCGGCCTCTTTTTTTGATGTGCGCGATGCAGCGCACGCGCAAGCTTTGCAACACATCGAGGTACGCGCTTTGGGCTACTTGCTGCAAGAGCTGGCATTGCACTGCAGCGCCGCCAATGAAGACCAGCCCAAGCTGCAGGCGCTGACTCAGCTCTCAAACGCGTGCATGCATGAAACGCCCAGCCTGCGTCCTAGCTTGGCCATGCTTTGCGAGAAGCTGAAAAACTTCCCGCCTCAAGCCTGAGTCATAGACCACCGTGCGGCAGGAAATACCAACTTAAACGTTGTCCCCTCACCCAACACACTGGCAATGTGCAGCTGACCGTCGTGCCGCTGCATCACGTGCTTGACAATCGCCAACCCCAAACCTGTGCCACCCGACTCGCGTGAACGGCTGCGGTCCACACGGTAAAAGCGTTCAGTCAAACGCGGGATGTGTTCTGCGGGAATGCCCGGGCCTGTGTCTTGCACGGCAATTTGCAAACCACCATCGGTCGTACGCATGGCTTGCACATAAATCGCACCGCCTGCTGGGGTATACCGCACAGCATTGCTGACCAAATTTGACAATGCACTTTGCAACTCATGCGCATTGCCAAGCAGTTGTGCAGTTTGCACATCGGGCGCCACAGAAAACATCAAGGCATGCATTGCACCGCTGGCCACGATTTGCTGCGACAAACTTTGCGCCTCTTGCTGGCAACTGCTCATCAGCTGCGCCAACGGCAACGCCTCTTGAAAACTCGGCGATGGCCCACCCTCCAAACGAGACAGTGTGAGCAGGTCTTCGACCAAACTTTGCATGCGCTGGGCTTGCGTTGCCATCAGACCCAAGTAGCGTTGTTGGTCGGCGTGTGTCAAGGTCAATGTTTGAAGGGTTTCCACAAAACCCGACAACACCGTCAAAGGCGTGCGGATTTCATGCGACACGTTGGCCACAAAATCGCGCCGCATGGCATCGGCTTTTTCAACGGAGGTGACATCCCGTGTGAGCAACAGCTGCTTGCCTTCCCCATAGGGGTGGCGTTGCAAGGCAATCAGCACAGGACGATCAGGACGATGCCCTTGCCCCTCCATCACCAAAGACTGACTGGCATCGGCTTGAGACAAATAGGTCAAAAATGCAGGTGTGCGAATCAAATTGCCAATGCGCTGCATGACATCACGTTGAGGGTCAATCCCCAACTGGCGTGCGGCGGTGAGGTTGCACCATTCAATTTGCGTTTGCTCATTCAACAGCACCACACCATTGGGCGACGCCTGAATGGCAGACAAGAAATCCATCAAGCGCTGCTCAGAGGTTTGCAAATGGCGATCGCGTTCACGCAGCAAACGACGCGCACGCTCTGCGGTTTCGCCCCACAGGCCCAGCCCTTGCGGCACGGTGGCCAAGTCCCCCGTGCGCAACCACGCCAACACACGCAGCCCACTCCAGGCATCTAAAGCCCACCAAGCAATGGCTGCCAGCAAGGCCCCCAGCATCATGCCTGTGAGAGCATCTGCACGTTCACCGTCTAGCCAATACCCCAAGCCTCCCCCCATCACGAGGAGCAAAAACAAGCTAAAGAAGCGCCAAATCATGGGTTGGCCTTACTCAGCTTGCCCGTCACGCGTGAGGCGATAGCCTGCACCACGCACGGTTTGCACCAAGGCGCCCGCGTCCCCCAAAGCTTCGCGCAAACGTTTGATGTGCACGTCCACCGTGCGTTCTTCGATGAACACATGGTCACCCCATACCTTGTCGAGCAGTTGCGAGCGGCTATGCACACGTTCAGCATGGTGCATGAGGTAGTTCAACAGCTTGAACTCCGTCGGCCCCAGTTTGAGCACTTGTCCTTGATATGTGACGCGATGCGTTGCGCCATCGACTTGCAACTCACCTATGGCCACCACATCGCTCGATTGCTCGGGGGCTCGACGGCGCAACACCGCGCGAATGCGTGCCAGCAGCTCTTGGGTTGAAAAAGGTTTGGTGATGTAGTCGTCTGCCCCTGCGTCTAAACCCGCAATCTTGTCGGGCTCATCCCCACGCGCAGTCAACATCAAAATCGGGACCGCCTTGGTGCGAGGGTCTGCACGCCAACGGCGTGCAAGTGCCAATCCACTTTGCCCAGGCAGCATCCAGTCCAGCAAGATGACGTCGGGCAAAACCTCGTCCATGGACTGCTGCGCCGCATCGCCATCTGCGGCCAACACCGGCGTCATGCCGTGGTGTGTGAGGTTGATGGCAATCAGTTCAGCAATCGCTGGTTCGTCTTCAACCACCAGCACGCGTGCAGTTTTCATCGTGTCACCTTGTGCTTAACGAATGGAAGATTCAACGTCAGCCAGCGGCGTATGACGCACATCTTCGCCTTTGACGATGTAAATGATGAACTCGGCAATGTTTTTTGCATGGTCACCGATGCGCTCAATGGCTTTGGCAATGAACAGCAAATCCAAGCTGGCCGAAATGGTGCGTGGGTCTTCCATCATGTAGGTGATGAGTTTGCGCACAAAGCCATCGAACTCAAGGTCAATCTGATCATCCTCACGCAAAATACTCACAGCA
>JBEEJP010000097.1:0-7337 GCA_041169125.1 Pseudomonadota bacterium | reverse complement strand
AGGGCGCTGTGCCTTCATCCTCCAACCTTTCTAAAGGCCCCAACTGTTGGGAGTGCCGCTACATGGCGGTCACGTGGGATGTGCGCATGCCGTATGGCTGCAAGCTCATGGGGTTTCGTTCGAAAGTCGTGCCTTCGTTGGAGGTGCTGCGCACGGACGGGCGTTTTTGTGGCGGTTTTTCGCCCAAACCCGCCAAGCCTGACACCCAAAAAGCCTCTAAAAAGCCTGTCGGTAACTCGTCGCAACGTCGAGAAAATGACCCTCGCAGGCCGGTTTACCATATAAATTTAATCACTTAGGTTTAACAAATACTTGGCACGGCCTTTGCATAACAGTCTTACCTTTATTTCGGACTGTACTCAAAGTGAATGCTTCTTCTGTCAACGTAATTCATGCCGTGTGGTTGGACCCTTTCAGTCCAATCGACGCCGCAGATCGCGCCCAGCTGGATGCCGCCGGTATCAGTCTGGAAACCGTATCCACCTTGGGCGACCTCACGCTGGCCTTGCGCCGTGCGCATGTGTTGGTCATCCGCTTGGGCGATAGCGCCGAGCTGCTCCAAGAAGTTCAAACCCTCATTGCCCAACTCGGCCACACCGTGCCCGTGCTGTGCCGCGTGGACCGTCGCCGCATGGAAGTGGCGGTAGATGCGATGCGCTTGGGTGCTTTGCATGTGTTGTCGTCAGACGAGTGGTCTGCCGACGCTTGGCAAAGCGCTGTCAAAGGTTTGAACGCCCCTGAACTCAAAACGAAGAGCTATGTGTTTGTGGACCCCACCAGCCAGCACTTGTTGGCCTTGGCCCAACGCGTGGCACAAACCGATGTGACCGCATTGTTGGTCGGCCCCACGGGTGCGGGTAAAGAAGTGTTGGCCCGTGTGTTGCACGAGTCCTCGCCTCGTGCCAAGGCACCGTTTGTGGCCCTCAACTGTGCGGCCATGCCTGAGCACTTGATCGAAGACATGTTGTTCGGCCACGAGAAGGGCGCTTTCACGGGCGCTTTGAAAGAGCACAAAGGTTTGTTTGAACAAGCCCACGGTGGCACCATCTTCTTGGACGAAATTGGCGAGATGCCCATGAACTTGCAAGCCAAGTTGTTGCGCGTCTTGCAAGAGAAAAAACTCAACCGCTTGGGCGGCGAAGCACTCATCGACCTCGATGTGCGTGTGATCGCAGCAACCAACAAAGATTTGAAGCTCGCCATCGAGCAACGCGAATTCCGCGAAGACTTGTACTTCCGCATCAGCACCTTCCGCTTGCGCATCCAGCCTTTGAAAGACCGTCCGGGCGACATCGTGCCTTTGGTGGCGCAGTCCTTGGCGCGCCATGTCAAAGGCGGTGTGCCTTTCACGGTCACGGCTGAAGCACAAGTGATGTTGCAAAACTACCCTTGGCCCGGCAACGTGCGCGAGCTTGAAAACGTGGTGCAACGCGCCGTGGTGTTGAGCGGTGGTCGCACCATCAGCCCCGCGCATTTGATGTTTGATGATGCACAGATGGACGAACAAGCCATGCCTGCCATCCAGGCCGCCTTGCCCCAAGCGACGATGGATGCCCCGATCGTGGCTGAGCCTGCTTATGTGGCCACACCGGTCGCCCCCGTCACACCCATTGCCCCCATCGTGCCGATGGAAACTTTCCAAGCGCCTGTGGCGCCTGTCAATCTTGACAGTGCGGTCAAAGCCAGTGAATTGCAAGTCATCATGGCCGCGATTCAAAGCACGGACAGCCGCATGGAAGCCGCTGCCAAGTTGGGCATCAGCCCCCGCACCTTGCGCTACAAGCTGGCGCAAATGCGTACCCGTGGTATGACTGAAGGAGCCTCAGCATGATTGATCGCATCTCACAGGCCAATGTTCAATCCATGATTGAAACACTGCGCGCTTACCAAACCCAATCGACAGGCACGACCTCCACGGTCAACGAACCTTCAACAACCAAGGTCGGTCAGCCCACGTTCTTTGACTCGGTCAAGAACGCCTTGGACAAGGTGAATGAATCAGACATCAAGGCAGACGCGATGCAAGAAGCCTATGACCGCGGTGAAGAGGTGCCTCTGACCGAAGTCGTGCTGAGCATGCAGAAATCGTCGTTGGCTTTTGAAGCCACCTTGCAAGTACGCAACAAAGTGATGAAAGCGTACGAAGAAATCATGAACATGCCAGTTTGATGCTGGAGTAAGAGACTGATATGGCAACCGATACCTTAAACATGAACGCTGTGGGCCTGCCCACCGCCAACGGTGTAGAAACCACCGGCGCATCCAATGCGAACGGCTCTACATCCAGCATAGGCAATATGCCTGCATGGATCAACGCCAAAGAAGGCCCCGGCGCTGCGGTGATGGACGTGCTGCGTCAACCCACCGTGCGCAAGGTCTTGCCTTTCGTGGTGATTTTTATGCTCCTGGTGTCGGTGGCTGTGTTCTTCACATCGTTGAAGCCCACGCCTTACCGCCCTTTGGTGTTGATGCTCAGCGATGCCGACAAGCAGCTGGCCATCGAGGCTTTGAAAGCGGGTGAATACAAGCCAGAAGTGGATGCCAACACCGGTCAAATCTCTGTGCCCACGGCACGTTTTCAAGAAGCCCGCATGTTGTTGGCTTCCAAAGGTTTGCCACGCACAGAAGCTTCTGGCATGGACAACCTCAAAGACATGCCCGCCATGACCACCAGCCAGTTCATGGAGCAAGTGCGCTACAACAACGCGATGGAGCAAGAGCTGGCACGCAGCATTGTGCAAATCGGCGGCATCAAATCGGCCCGCGTGCATTTGGCCGCGCCTAAGCAAAGTGTGTTTGTGCGTGACCGCGCACCGACCAAGGCCTCGGTGGTGATCACCCGTTTGCCTGGCCGCACCATTTCATCGGCCAACGTACAAGCCATCATCCAATTGGTGGCCTCGAGCGTGCCTTACCTCGCCCCCGAAAACGTGTCGGTGGTCGATAACTTTGGCAGCTTGATGAACGACATGTTGACCGAAGCCCCTTTGGGACTGACCGCACAACAGCTCACCCACAAGCAGCAGATGGAAGACCTCTATCGCACCCGCTTGATTCAGTTGCTCGCCCCCATCGTGGGTGAAACCAACGTGACTGCTCAGGTCAGCATGACCTTGGACTTCACACAAACCGAGGTGACCAACGAAGAATTTGACGGACAAGACAAAGGTCCCAAAACACGTTCTGAATTGTTTGTGGAAGACCGCAACACCTTCCGTGATGCGATTGGTATTCCTGGCGCGTTGTCCAACACCCCCCCAGCCCCCACCAACCCACAAGCCACCACGCAAACCAACGCCGACCCCTTGAAGGGCGTGAGCGAAAAAGGCGTGCAAGTGACCGCCCGTAGCACCAAAAACTACGAACTCGACCGCGCTGTGCGTCACACCAAAGGTGCCATGGGCACGATCACCAAAATTGGTGTGGGTGTGTTGATCAACGAACGTCCTTTGCCCCCAGGTGCCAAGGTTGAGAAAAATGCCGATGGTTCAACACCCACGTCGGTGCCCTACACCCCTGAAGAAATCGAACGCTTGAACCAATTGGTCAAAGGCGCCGTGGGCTTTAACAATGACCGTGGTGACGTGGTCACTGTGGTGGGCACCAAGTTTGAACCTCAGTACGACCCCACGGTGATTCCATGGTGGCGTGACGAAAACTACCAAGTCATGGTCAACGCCGGTGTGGTGGGCGGTATCTTCTTGCTCATCCTCTTGACTGTGGTTCGTCCAATGGTGCGTCGCTTGTTGGCCCCCGAGATCGATCCCAAAGCCTTGGCTGCTGCGGCTGCTGATGCAGCAACCAGTCAAGCCCAAATGGCGATTGATGTGGCCACCGCCGAGAACGCTGCCGCCCAGGCTGCTGCTGCCTTTGCCAAGAAAACACACAGCGATGAAATGCTGCGTATTTCTGATGAGGCCATGCGTGCTGCAGAAGAATCGGCCCGCTTGTCGCAAGAAGCGAACTACGCTGCAGAGCAAGCCCGCTTGGCCGCCGAAGCCAAGGCCGCTGCTGAAGCCTTGGCTCTGGAAGAAGAGCGCCAACGCCAAGCAGCCTTGTTGGCCGAGGAACAAGCCCGTGCAGCCGATCTGGCTGAGCGCTTGGCCGCTGAAGAGTCTGCACGTATGGCCCACGAACACGCCACGGCTGCTGCCACTGCCGAAGGCGAGGCAGGCGACGCGATTGAAATTGAAGAAGGCGAAACGCTGGAAGAAGTCAAGGCCCGCATGGCGAGCATGAAACCCAAGAAACAGTCGATTTCTGCGGACTTGCTCAACACAGCGAATTCGTATGACGATAAAGTGGCGTTGATTCGCATGATCATGGCGGAAGACTCGACCCGTGTGGCCGGTGTCTTGAAGAGCTTGATCGAAAAGTAATACAGAGTGAGGAATTGAATCATGGCTGACGACACCATTGTGATGACCGACAAGCTGCGAGCCGAGCTCGCAGGCATTACCAGCACCCAACGTGCGGCTGTTTTGATGCTCTTGCTAGGCGAAGAGCAAGCGGCGGAAATCATCAAATACCTGAGCCCCAAAGAAGTTCAAGCGCTTGGCGCTGCCATGGTGCAAGTGGCCAACTTCTCGCAAGAGGCGGTGAACTACGTGCTCGACGAATTTGTCGATCACTTGAAGAAACAAAACAACGTCAGCATTGGCGGTGCAGACTACGTGGAGCGTGTCATGCGCTTGGCCTTGGGCGACGACAAAGCGGCGTCTGTTCTGGGTCGCATCATGCCCGGTCAAGGGACCAAAGGTTTGGACATCTTGTCTTGGATGGATGCCCGTGGCATTGCCGACATGATCCGTGGCGAACACCCTCAGGTGGTGGCCATCATCTTGTCATTGCTCGAAAGCGAAGTGGCCGCCGATGTGCTCAACTATTTGCAGCCCGACACCCGTGCTGAGGTGATTCAGCGTGTGGCCAGTTTGGATACGGTGCAACCCTCTGCCATGGCAGAGTTGGAAGCCATCATGAAGCAACAGTTCTCCAAAAACGCGTCGGCACAGTCCTCGAGTTTTGGGGGGGTGCAAGCCGCTGCCAAGATCATGAACATGACCAAGACGGCGCTGGAAAACAGCATCATGGGTGGCTTGAATGAGATTGACCCTGAGTTGATGCTCAAGATTCAAGACAATATGTTCACCTTTGAAAACTTGGTCAGCGTGGACAACAAAGGCATTCAGGTGCTCATGCGTGCGGTGGAGCCAGATTTGTTGATGGTGGCCTTGAAAAACGCCAGCGAGGAATGCCAAGCGCGTTTCTTCGACAACATGTCCGAACGCGCACGCGGCATGTTCCGCGACGACATGGAAGCCAAAGGCCCACAACGCATGGCCGATGTGGAAGAGGCGCAAAAACAAATCATGCGCAAGGCGCGTAAGTTGTCCGATTCGGGCGAATTGATCTTGGGCGGCGCAGACTTTGTTTAATCAACCTCACTCCGCTCGGGCTGCCGTGCCATGGCAGCCCCATGCCGGCATCGCTCAGAAGCTGAGTCGCCGTGGCTATGCCACGACCCATTGGACGGATGAAACACCGGCTGAGTTTGCTGATGTGGGCTATCCCCAAAAGCCCAGCGGATTTTCAGCGGCGCATTACCAACCCACCCGACAACAGCTCAACCAACAAGCAAAAGCTTCACTGGCGCTGTTGGAGGGTGAGTTTCGCAACGCGTCTTTGGCTGACGAGAAGTCGACCTCTGCCAAAACCGAAGAAGATCCGAACGCCCACTTGCCTTTTGTGTTTGATGCGTATGCG
The DNA here is from genome assembly GCA_041169125.1 of Pseudomonadota bacterium. Classification (GTDB taxonomy): domain Bacteria; phylum Pseudomonadota; class Gammaproteobacteria; order Burkholderiales; family Burkholderiaceae_C; genus Limnohabitans. The sequence goes on along the minus strand of JBEEJP010000097.1, from coordinate 1,574 downwards.
GCCACACGTAAATCGAAGTTGCGTGTTCAGGTCGATCCCAGCGTTCTACAGCGCGCCTTGGCGCAAGCCGAGTTGGCTGAGTCCTTGGTGGTCAGTCCCATCACGTCGGATGAACACAGGGCTGAACCCATCGTGATTCACCCCGATGTGCCCGACCTTCCAAGCAATGACATCACAGATGTGCAAGCGAAGGACATCGCACCCGAAACAAAGCCCTTGCCCGAAGCTGCACCAGAAGTGCCTGAGTTGCCCATGGTGGCGGGCGGTGTGTCCCCCGAAGAGGTGGCGCAACGCGAGGCAGAACAGTTTGCCAAGGGGCTCGCACAAGCCCGTGAAGAGGCCGCCACCGAGTTGGCGCAAGCCGTGCAACGTGCCACAGATGAAGCCTTTGCCAAAGGCTTGGCGCAAGCCCGCGAAGAGCTTGCGGCAGAACATGCCGAAACTTTGCGCCAAGCCACTGACGAAGCGCGTGAGCAAGCATTGGCGCAGGGCAAAGAAGAAGGCTTGACCGAGGGTTTAGCGCAAGGCCGCGATGAAGGCCATGCCCAAGGCCTGAGCGAAGGCAAAGAACAAGGCTTGGCCGAGGGAGAGGCCAAGGCCCGTGCCGAGTTGGCCGGTGAGATGGCCGCGCAACGCGAAGTATTTGAAAACGCAGCCCGTGCATTGCACGAGGTGCTGGCAGACTCCAAGCAATTCTTTGATCCCGTCAAACGTTTGGCCATGCACATCGCCGAACAGATTGTGGTGGCCGAATTGCAAACCTCCAGCAAAGCCATAGAGCGCTTAGTGCAACGTTGTTTGGATGAAATGGATCATCCCGTGCAAGGCGCGGTGGTGTTGGAGCTCAACCCCCAAGACAAAGCCTTGTTGCAAGAGCAAGCGGCTGACTTCACCAAGGGCATGCGCTTGGAAGCCTTGCACGACATGCCCCGTGGCAGTGTGCGTGTGTTTGCCAATGACATGGTGATAGAAGATTTGGTCCAGCACCGCTTGGAAGCTTTGGCCAAAACATTGTTGATGGATGTGGATGCGTGGCGTGAGCAATCAACGCTCATGCAACCCGTGTTAGAAGTTCAAGAGGAAGTAGGGGGCGACGATGTTCATTCCTGACGTGATCAATACATTGTTGATGGGGCTGATCTTTATGGTGGTGATCGTCACCATCGTGCGCCCGTTCATTCTGAATATGGTGGGGCATGCTGCCTCAAACAGTGACATGCAACGCGCGGCGATTGAAGCCGTCGAGCGCGAGATGATTCGCAAGGCCGAGTTGTTTGAAGCCCAGCGTGCTGAAAAAATCAAATACCAACTGCTGTTGCTGGAAAAGCCTGAGAAGCCAAAACCAAAACCCGTGGTGGAACCCGAGCCCGAAGAAGTGCCCGAGCCCGTGGCCGAGGTGCCTGCCCCCGTCGAGGAGGTGGTGCCCGAACCCGTGGTGGAAGAAACGCCTGTGGCCGAAGAAGTGCCGGCCGAACCCGAGGCCGTGCCAGAAGAAGAACCTGTGCCAGAAGCCGTGGACGAAGCTGTGGAAGAAGCCCCTGCCGAAGAGAGCGAGCCTTTGGGCGAAGGGGAGA
>JBEEJP010000096.1:0-7393 GCA_041169125.1 Pseudomonadota bacterium | reverse complement strand
AAATCTCACCCAAGAAAAACATCGAGCCCGCTTCGCGGTTGAGCACCAGCGTGTGCTTGCCACGCCAGCCTTGGCCGCTGCGTGTGGCCAACTCGGCCTCTAGCACGGGGGCTGAATCGGTGAAGGCGCGGTAGTCAAACCCATCGGGTTTGAGGGTGTCGGTCAAGAGTGCATCGATTTGCTGGGCCAATGTGTCGAGGCGGTTGCGCAGCACCTTGTGGTAGTCACGCCCCCGGGCGTACACCGACACCACGGCCTCATTGGGGTTGCGCAAGCGTTGCCACTCCACCTCCTGCCAGCCCTGCGTGGTGTCGCGTGGCAAGTAGTTCATGCGAGCGGTGAGCACACTCAAGGTGCCGGGCACCAACTCGGCGGGGCGTGCGCGCTTCATGCCGTGGCGGGCCATGTAGTCCATGCTGCCGTGGAAGTTTTGCGACAGCCAATGCTGCAAATGGGGCTCAGCCGAGGACAAATCCAGAGGGGCCACCGCAATTTGCGAAAATCCCAGTGTTTGCCCTAGAGCCTGAATTTGCGTGAGCAACAATTGGTAATCGATAGACAACGGACACCTTTGAATAATTCCCCCATTGTAAAAACTCTTGTTTGGCCCGATGAAGCCGCCACCGCTGCGTTTGCCACGCAGCTGGCCGCCGCATTGACACGCGCCAACTTGAACGCTTGCATTGCTTTGCACGGCGATTTGGGGGCCGGCAAAACCACCTTTGTGCGTCACCTGCTGCGCGCCTTGGGGGTTGAGGGCCGCATCAAGAGCCCAACCTATGCCGTGGTCGAACCCTACACCGTCGCGGCGGGCGAGGTATGGCACTTTGACTTTTACCGATTCAGCGACCCACGCGAGTGGGAGGACGCTGGCTTTCGCGACATCTTTGCCAGCGCGGGTTTGAAGCTGTGCGAGTGGCCACAAAACGCTGCGGGCGTGATGCCCACACCTGACCTGGCACTCGATCTCCAAGTGGATGACACCGAGCAACGCCACGTGCGCCTGAGCGCACTCACCCCTCGCGGGCAGGAGCTGCTGGCATGACGCAACACCACAGCCCTGGCGGCATCCAGCGCCGCAGCCTGCTTCAAGGGGGCTCGTTGGCGTTGCTGCTGGGCAGTGCTGATCTTGCGTGGGGTGCCAGCATCGTGGCCGTGCGTGTGTGGCCGGCGGCGGCCTACACGCGCGTGACGATTGAAAGCGACACCGCACTCAAAACCATCCCCATTTTTGTGGCCAACCCACCGCGCTTGGCGGTGGACATTGAGGGCATTGAACTCAACCCCGCGCTCAAAGAGCTCGTGGGCAAAGTGCGCTCTGACGACCCCTACATCACCGGTGTGCGTGTGGGGCAATACGCCAACAAGACCGTGCGCTTGGTGCTGGACCTGCGCCAAATGGTCAAACCGCAGGTGTTCAACCTGTTGCCGGTTAAAACGGGCAACACCCACTACCAACATCGCTTGGTGCTGGACCTCTACCCCTCTGAAGTGGCCGATCCGCTGGAAGCGTTGATCGTGGACAAGCTCAAAGGGGGCACCGCATTCAACGCCCCGTCGATGACGGCCACGCCCGCCACGCCACCGCCCTCCAAGCTAGGCACACGTGCAGACCCTGTGGGCGATTTGATGGCCAAGCCCAACGCCGCGCCCGAGTTACCCGCTTCTGCCGCCTCGGCAGCCACCTCTTCTGCGTCAGCCCCCATCACCACAGCCGCCTCGGTGGTGCAAGCGGGTGCAGACGCCGATCGCTTCATCATCGTGGCGCTAGACCCCGGCCACGGCGGCGAAGACCCAGGCGCCATTGGCCCACATGGCACTCGCGAAAAAGAGGTGGTGCTGAAAATTGCGCACCGCCTGCGTGACCGCATCAACAACACCGTCATCAAAACCAAGCATGGCAACTTGCCCATGCGCGCGTACCTCACGCGCGACGCCGATTACTTTGTGCCGCTCCAACAACGCGTGGAAAAAGCCCGCAAAGTGCAGGCCGATTTGTTCATCAGCTTGCATGCCGATGCATTTCAAACGCCGCAAGCCAAAGGGGCCAGTGTGTTTGCACTCAGCGATGGTGCAGCCTCTAGCGCCGCCGCCAAATGGATGGCCAAGCAAGAAAACCGCGCCGACTTGATTGGTGGCTTGAACATCAAAAGCCAAGACGCTGCCGTGCAACGTGCTTTGCTGGACATGAGCACCACCGCACAGATCAAAGACAGCCTCAAACTGGGCAGCGCCATGCTGGGTCAAATCAAGCACATCGGCAAACTACACAAACCGCGCGTGGAGCAAGCAGGCTTCGCGGTGCTGAAAGCACCCGACATTCCCAGCGTCTTGGTGGAAACGGCGTTCATCAGCAACCCTGAAGAAGAGCAACGTTTGGTCAGCCCGCACTACCAAAACGATTTGGCCGATGCGTTGATGAAAGGCATTGAGCGCTACTTCTCACGCAACCCTCCGCTGGCCAAAACACGCAACACCTGAACGCGCATGACAGACCCCCACACGCAGCCACGCAACCCTTTGCATGGCAAAACCTTAGAGGCCATCGTCACCGAGCTGGCCGATTACTTTGGGTGGGAGGAGTTGGGCGCACGCATCCACATCCGTTGCTTCACGCATGACCCGAGCGTGGGCTCAAGCCTGAAGTTTTTGCGCAAAACACCTTGGGCACGCGACAAAGTGGAGAGCTTGTATTTATTCATGCTGCGCGACATGCGCCGCACAGAACGCGACAGCTAAAACGCTCAGTGGCCGCCGACTGACTCGTCTGTGGCTTGGGGTGCGCGTGAGGCTTTCCAAGAACCATAAATGGCCAAAGACCCCGGAATAAAAATCATCGCCCAGATGATTTTTTCGAGGTTGGCCTTGACCCAAGGGATGTTGCCAAAGAAGTAACCCGCCGTGACGATGCCGCCCACCCACAAGGCGCCGCCTGTGATGTCAAAGAAGGTGAATTTGCGACGCGTCATTTGCGCCACGCCCGCCACAAACGGCGCGAAGGTGCGTACAAACGGCATGAAACGCGCAGCGATCAAAGTAACACCCCCGTAGCGCTCGTAAAACGCGTGGGCTTGGTCAAAGGCACGGCGGTTGAAAAACTTGGAGTCTTCCCACGCAAACACCTTGGGCCCAAAGAAGCGTCCGATCGTGTAATTGGTTTGGTTCCCCGCCACGGCCGCCGTGAGCAACAAAGCCACCGACAAACCATAGTCCATCAAACCCACACCACACATGGCGCCCACCACAAACAGCAGCGAATCGCCGGGCAAGAACGGCATCACCACCAACCCCGTCTCCACAAAGATGATGAGAAAGAGCAAGGCATACACCCACAGGCCATTGGCTTGCACAAAGGCTTCCAAGTAGCGGTCCACGTGCAAGATAAAGTCAATCAAGAAGGTCATCAGTTCCATGTCTGCATTATCCCTGCCTCCATGGCACAGCCTTTAAAATGAGCCCGTGCACCCTGCGACCCAACCCCCACGCGCCATCCGCGAACTCCCAGATGAATTGATCAGCCAAATCGCCGCTGGCGAGGTGGTCGAACGCCCCGCCTCTGTGGTACGCGAACTGGTGGACAACGCGCTCGACGCAGGAGCCACACAAATCACCCTGCGCTTACTCGCAGGGGGCGTGCGCCTCATCAGTGTGGAAGACAACGGGGTGGGCATTCCGTCTGCCGAGTTGCCCGTGGCCCTCAAACGCCACGCGACCAGCAAAATCACCAACTTGAACGAGTTGGAGTCGGTGGGCACCATGGGTTTTCGTGGCGAGGCGTTGGCGGCCATTCAGTCGGTGTCTGAGTTGTCGGTGCTCTCACGCACCGCCCTGCAAGACAGCGCCATGCTGCTCGATGGTCGCAGCGGTGAGCTGCAACCCGCGGCACGCGCCCAAGGCACCACGGTTGAGGTGAAAGAGCTGTTTTACAGCACCCCCGCTCGCCGCAAATTTTTAAAGACAGACAACACCGAGTTGGCCCATTGCGTGGAAGCGGTGCGTCGCCACGCCCTCACCCGCCCCGAAGTGGGCTTTGCCATTTGGCATGAGGGCAAGCTGGTTGAGCAATGGCGCGCACACACCATCGACGTCACATCGGGCGAAGACCCGAACCAGCAATACCAAGCCGCCCTCGACCGCCGTTTGGCCGATGTGTTGGGCGATGACTTTTTAGAAAATTCAGTGGCGGTGCGCTACCAATCGGGCAACGTCACGGTGGTGGGGCGTGCAGGTATTCCAGATGCCGCTCGGTCACGCGCCGACCACCAGTTTGCATACGTGAATGGCCGCTATGTGCGTGACAAAGTCATCACCCACGCAGCGCGCAGTGCGTATGAAGATGTGTTGCACGGTCACCGCCAACCCATTTACGCGCTGTACGTGGAGATGGATCCCACACGTGTGGACGTCAACGTACACCCCACCAAAATCGAAGTGCGCTTTCGCGATGGTCGCGAAGTCCACCAAGCCGTGCGCCATGCGGTTGAAAATGCTTTGGCTGTGCCACGCGCCAACATGCTCATGGCCCATGCGCTGCAAAACCACGAGTTGCCGATGGCAGGAACTTTGGGAGCATCGACGCCCGCCACTTGGCCCCCTGCCAACTGGCAGCAAGCCCCCATGCCTCTGGCGGGCACACGCGTGTCAGACATGAACGCTTTGTGGCAACCCACACCACGTCACACCTTGTCTGCTGAGGAACAAGCCGCACCAAGCTTCGCGCCCACGGCTTTCGATAACGCCAACGCCACCACGCCCTCGCTGCAAGACGCGGCGCCAGAAACGTGGCCGCTGGGCAAAGCGATCGCGCAACTCCACGGCGTGTACATCTTGGCCGAGAACGCACAAGGTTTGGTGCTGGTCGATATGCACGCTGCACACGAACGCATCGTGTACGAACAACTCAAAACGCAAATCGATGCACAACGCCTGAGCAGCCAACCGCTGTTGATTCCCGCCACCTTCCCTGCCACGGCACAAGAGCTTGCCACCGCCGAAGCATGCGCCGAGGCGCTGCAAGAACTCGGTTTAGAAATTTCTTCGCTCTCTAGCAAAACACTCGCGGTGCGCGCGGTGCCCAGCACCTTGGCACAAGGCGATGCGGTGGCCTTGGCGCGCAGTGTGTTGGCCGAGTTGAGTCAACACGATGCCAGCACCGTGGTGCAACGCGCACGCAATGAACTGCTGGCCACCATGGCGTGTCACGGCGCGGTGCGCGCCAACCGCAAGCTCACCCTGGATGAGATGAACGGCTTGCTGCGTCAAATGGAAGTGACCGAGCGCTCGGACCAATGCAACCATGGCCGCCCCACTTGGCGGCAACTCACCATGCGTGAACTCGACGCACTGTTTTTGCGCGGTCGTTGATGTCCCCTACCCTCGTCATTGTTTTGTTGTCGATGCTGCTGGGCATTCAGCCCGTGGCCACCGATTTGTATTTGCCCGCCCTGCCCGCCATCAAAGCGGAGTTTGGGGCTGAGTTGGCGCAAGCGCAGCTCACCCTCAGTGCGTTGTTGCTGGCCTTTGGCACCTCGCAACTGGTGTGGGGCCCGCTGTCTGACCGCTTTGGCCGTCGCCCTATTTTGTTGTGGGGCTTGGCCACGTTCGCCTTGGCGGGTCTGGGTTGCGTGCTGGCCACCAGCATGTCTGCTCTCATCGTGTGGCGCGCTTTGCAAGGCGCGGCCATGGGGGCAGTGGTCATGTGTGCGCGTGCCATCGTGCGCGACCTCTACACGCCCGAAACGGGTGCAGGCGTGATGTCCAAAGCGTTCACCGGCTTGGGCTTGTTGGCCTGCATCAGTGCGCCCTTGGGTGGTTTGCTCACCGACTTGTTGAGTTGGCATGCCGCGCTGGCCTTGGTGATGGGCTTTGGCGCACTCACGCTGGCCTTGGTGTTTTTCACCTTCCAAGAAACTGTGCATCGCAAAAACCCACATGCCTTGCAGGTCAAGGTGTTGGCAAGCACTTGGTGGCACATCGTTCGCCACCCCACCTTTGTGGCGTTCACATCGGTCTCTACCGCGTCTTATGGGGGGCTCTTCACCTTCTTGGCCTCGTCCTCGTTTGTGTTCATTGGCTTGATTGGCTTGGCACGTTGGCAATACGGCTTGTTGTTGTTTTCGATGGCCTTCACCTACATCTTAGGCACGCTGTTGTGCCGCCGCTTGCTGGTGCGATTTGGGGTTGACCGCACTGTCGCCATTGGGGGCACGCTGAGCTTGATAGGTGGCGGATGGCTTTGGTTGGATGCTTGGCTGGGTTGGCAAACCTTGGTGGGCTTGATGGGGCCGTTTTATGTGTTCGTCTTGGCGCATGGCATTCACCAACCCTGCGGACAAAGTGGCGCGGTTGGCCCCTTTCCCAAAGCGGCCGGCGCCGCCTCTGCCTTGGGGGGGTTCTTGATGATGGTGGCCGCCTTCGCCACAGGGCTGTGGCTAGGTGGGGCGAACGATGGCTCGGCCCTACCGATGGCACAAAGCATTGCATTTTGGGCGACGGTCACCGCCCTGTCTGCTTGGTTCTTGGTGCTGCGTCGCGGAGGCCCGCGTGTCTGACACGTCGCATCTGGCTCAGGGATGGCACGTCGACGCCATCGCCTTGGTGGGCCCGACCGCCAGCGGTAAAACCGCCGCCGCTTTGGCCATTGCACAGCAGTGGCCGGTTGAAATCATCAGCGTGGATTCTGCGTTGGTGTATCGCGGCATGGACATTGGCACAGCCAAACCCAATGCGCAAGAGTTGGCACAAGTGCCCCACCATCTGATTGACATCCGTGATCCGCTGCACGCCTACAGCGCCGCAGAGTTTGCACGCGATGCCACCACCTTGATGGCCGAGATTCGCGCGCGTGGCAAGCTGCCCTTGCTCGTGGGTGGCACCATGCTTTACCTCAAGGCGTTGCGCGATGGCATTGACGACTTACCGACCGCACAGCCCGAACTGCGCGCAGAGATTGAGCAACAAGCCCTCGCCGTCGGCTGGCCCGCCCTGCATGCCGAGTTGGCCCAAGTCGATGCCATCACAGCCGCACGCTTGGCACCCAACGATGCCCAGCGCATCTCACGCGCACTCGAAGTGTGGCGTGTGAGTGGCAAAGCCTTGTCGCAGTGGTTTGCCGAAGGTGAAGCCTCACGCACAGCGCCGCCAAGCTTGAACATGCCGCTGCTGTCGTTGGAGCCCGTTGACCGCGCATGGTTGCACCAACGCATTGCCTTGCGGTTTGAACTCATGGTGGCGGGCGGTTTCTTGGCCGAAGTACAAGCGCTACGCGCGCGTGGCGACTTGCACATTGACTTGCCCAGCATTCGTTGTGTGGGCTATCGCCAAGCGTGGGAATTGCTCGATGTGGCTCAGGCCACAGGCGCATCCCCTGAGAGCATCTTGCCGCAGCTGCACG
>JBEEJP010000095.1:0-7400 GCA_041169125.1 Pseudomonadota bacterium | reverse complement strand
CCGTTTTGAGCTTGGCATTGAGCATGACCGCACTGTCCACAAAGCCAATCGGGCGGTTGCTGGCCCGCTTCATGATCTGCACCAAGCGCGTGAAATACAGCAGCAGCCACATCACACCCCCGGTGACTACCAACGCGATGCCCATCCAGCCCAAGGTTTGCCACGCCCAAGCGGTTAAACCAACTGTGCCAATGGGCACCAAATATCTTTGAAAGTTCATGTCTTGAATTGTCTCAGGCTCTGCAGCGCAACGTGACTTGCAAGCCACCTAACTCGGTAGATCGGCCCACCGCCACGTCAATACGCTGCAAAGTTGCAATGTGACGCACGATGGACCATCCCAAACCGCTGCCTGTCGCTGATGTGCCCAACACACGGAAAAAGCGCTCGCCCAAGCGGGCCAATTCATCCGACGACAAACCGGGACCGCTGTCTTGAATTGTGACTTGAATTTGCTCATTTTCTAAGCGCTGCGCTTGGATGCGAACCGTTGCTTCATTGGGGCTGTAACGCAAAGCGTTGTCGATGAGGTTGCGCAACAAGATCAGCCACAGCGTGCTTTGACCGTTGATGAACAAAGGCTCAGGAACCAAGAGCTCGAGCGTTTGATTTCGCCTCAACGCTTCAGGGGTGAGGTCCGCCAACAGTTGCTGTGCTAGCTGGTCTAAGCGAAACGGCTCAACGGCTATATCTTGAGGACCCTCCACACGCGTCAAGGTCAGCAGTTGCTCAACCACACGCGAGGCGCGATCGCACCCCACCAAAGTGTCTTGAAGCGCCGTTTGACGTACCGCATCATTCGTCGCCGAACTCAAAGCGACCTGCGCCTGAGCACGAATAGCTGCGATGGGGGTGCGCAGCTCATGGGCAGCATCCGCCGTGAAGCGGCGCTCTGTTTCCATACGCAGCGCCAAACGTTGCAGCAAATCATTCAAGGCATCCATCATGGGTTGCACTTCTTGCGGCGTTTGTGGCAAGCTGATTGGATCGAGTGTTTGCGTGTCCCGCTGTAACAGAGCTTGGCGCAATCTCTGCAAAGGCTGGAGACCGGAACGCACATTCCACCAAAGGCCGATCAACAACAAAGGCAGTGCAATGGTCAGGGGCGGCAAAAAACCGCGCAGCAACGCTCGCAAAATTTCATTGCGACTATCCACCCGTTCGGCCACATAAATTTGCACATCCGAGCCTCGCCCCGGCGCTGCAAAAACGCGCCACGATTTGCCGTCAGCCAAAGTCAGCGTCTGAAAACCTTGCGTATGCTGGGCCATAGGCGTGTGCGCCACATTGGGCGAGTGCATGACCAAACGACCTTCATCAAACACTTGGTAAGCCACGCGGTGGGCGTATTTGTGCAACGTGGGCGCATCCAGCAAAGGTTCGTCATCATCGGGGGTGGCGTTTTGTTGCACCACCAACAAAGCCGCCGACTGGGCCAAGTGCGCGTCTAACAGTTCGTCGACCTCGTGCTGGGCTTCAAACCACACAAAAGCGGCCGAGGTCACCCATACCACCAACACGCCACCCAAGGTGCGGGTGATTAACCGTTGTTGCAATGAAAATTTTTGAGACACGCTGCTGGTTCGCTTATCAAGACATGACGATGTAGCCCACGCCACGCACGGTATCGATCAACCCCGCACCCATCTTGCGGCGCAGGTGGTGAATGTGAACTTCAATGGTGTTGCTCTCGACCTCGTGGCCCCAACGGTACAAGTGCTGTTCCAACTGCTCACGTGACAACACACGCCCCGCATTGAGCAGCAGAGCTTGTAGCAAATCAAACTCACGGGTGGACAGGTTGATGGCCTCACCTGCACGAGTCACCTGCCGCGCGACGGGGTCCATCACAACTTCTCGGACTTGCAGCAAGGTTTGTGTCTTGCCGTGGGCACGACGCACCAAGGCGTGCAAACGAGCAGCCAACTCGTCTAAGTCGACAGGTTTGACCACATAGTCATCTGCACCTAGGTTGAGCCCTTCAATGCGTTGAGCCACGGTGTCACGCGCAGTCAGCACCAGCACAGGGGTGTCGATGGCCCGGGTGCGTATCGCCTTCAGCACAGCCAAACCGTCTTGCCGTGGCAGACCGATGTCCAACACTGCCGCTTGGTGCTGCACGCTCAGCAGCTCACGCGCTGCGGCCACGCCATCGCGAATCCAGTCCACCTGAAATCCACGCTGATTTAAGCCCGCACGCAGGCCACGGCCTAAAAGCTCATCATCCTCGGCCAGAAGTATTCGCATAGCCTCGCCACATGGGTCGCAGGGCTTGTGGACCACGCCAAACGCGTAACGCCACGACCAACCCCACATGCACACACACCACAGCCATGGTCGCGTTGCCCAAACTTTCGTGCAGCGCTTGCAGGGCATCGTTTAACCAACCATCGCCTAAAAACTCATTGTAGGTAGCCCACCCGCTGGCAATAGCCACTGTGCTAAACGCATAGATACCCAGCACCGCAGCGCTGAGCACCCAGCTGCTGACACCCACCCAAAAGTTGCGGGTCAGCCATTCGCCCCGCTCGATTTTGGCGAGCCATACACGCCACATCGCCACACGACGCAGCAATAGGCCCCACCGAGCCGAAGCGGGCCCAATCCAACCCCACACCCATCGAAACGCCAACACAGCGGCCAAGCTGTAGCCGCTATACACATGGACCAAACGCCAGTACTCAGACTCTGACGTCGCGTACGAAATCAAAAATGCCAATGCCATGCTGGCGTGAGCGATTCGCAGGCCCAAGTCGACCAGGGGCTTGTGCTGTGTCGACACAGATGTGGCCGTTGCCACCGTGACTTGCGTGGGATTTAAAACGGTATGGTTCATTTTGGAATCCTCACGCGACTCTCTTCAAAATCGCCTCGCGTTGCATCACGATGGCAAGCTGTGCAATTCGTTGGACTTTTGATGGAGGCACGCTGGAAAGTGGCAGCACTCAGCTCGCGGTGCTTGCGCGCGAACCAACCCGAACGAGTGATACGGTCTTGTGGCGGCTCTTCTCGCGCGCGTTTGCTCTGGCCACCATAGTTTTGTAGCCAGACGTCGATTTGTTTTTGCACTGCTGCGTCCAGCGAGGCATCGCTGCCGTAATGTGTGTCTAGCCCATTCATCAGGCGTTGCCATGAAGTTTTGGGCAGTAAGTTGGGCGGAAATGCTAGGTGGCAGCTGCCGCACTCTTGAATGTACACAGCGGTCGGCGTAGGGTCTTTGTAACTGTCGGCCCATGCGGTGGTGATGCTCAAAAAGATGGTTGCCGCTAAGGTACGCACCACATATAAAGAAGTTGAATGCATAACGAACTCCAATCAACGCAAAGTAACGAGCCAAGCCAACACATCGGCTTTTTCAGCCGCTGTGCATTCACGCGCCAGCACATCTTTGCAATTTCGACGAAACCATTTTTCCACTTTGGCGCTGTCGGTAAAGCGCTTGGCATTGGCAGCAGGGGCGAGTGGTTCAATGGCTTTGTCTGTGCTCGCGTGACGGCCACCCACCAGTGGCGATTTGCCATGGCAGCTAGTGCATTGCCACTCTTGGCCGTGGCTGGCTTTGAAAAACATTTCGCCCATGGCGGCATTGGCAGGATGCCCAGATTGCGCGGAGTACCCCGCCAGCAACTCGGCGGGTGTTGCTGCCAGCGCATTGAACGAAACAAACAACAGTGCTGAGACGAATTTTGGAGGCATGGTTTTGCACCTTTCCAGACCGATGCTAGTGAAAACTTCTTAGGGTTTTCTTAAGAAAAGTGGGGGATCTTAAGACTGTCTTAATTTGACGTCTGCACACTTTCTACATTCGTTGTCCATGGAGTGGGTATGTCGCGTTCTGTTTTAAGACCACAAGCAGTTGCCTTTTTATTTGCCGCCACAGGTTTTCTCGTCGCTTGTGGAGGCGGTGGCGGGGGTGACAGCGATCAGGGTGACGTTTCTTGGTCCACCAACCCCGCAGGGGCTGCAACCTTCAATGGCGCATCTGCCTCCTATCAGGGCTCCATCAGCGGTTTGGGCTCCATCGTGGTCAATGGTGTGCGCTTTGAAACCACCGACTCTGTGGTCTACGACAGCGACGATTTCAGTACCAGCTACGACAACAACACCTCCACCTTCAGCAGCCCTTTGGCACTGGGCATGACTGTGGCGCTGTTTGGCGATGTAGACGATGCACAAAGCCTGGGGCGCGCTGCGCGCATTCGTGTGGTGGGTGGGGTGCGCGGCACGATGGACAGCATCACAGCATCGACCATTGGTCTGCCAACTCAAGTCATTCAAATCAACTCATCCACCACCTACGGCGGCACGTCCGATGGCACCCTGAGCGGTAGCGCTGTAACGACTTATGCCGACTTGGCGGCGCTTGTAAACACCCACCCATTGCTCACGGTTTATGGCGCTCCTCAAGCAGATGACAGCTTCTTGGCTACCCGCGTTGTGGTGACGAACGCTGCAACACATGCATTGGATGTAGCCGTGCGCGGCACCATCACAGCTATTGCAGGAACTACTTACACCGTGCAAACGGGCCAGAGTTCAAGCATCACGGTGGACTGCAGTTCCTGCACGATTCAGCCCACGGGCGACACGCCCGTGGTGGGTGATGCCGTGCGCGCACTCGCAACCAGCAGCGCAAACTGGAACGGCACCACGCTGGCGGCCACGCGTTTGCAATTGGTCAACGCGTCTTATCTCACCCGCTTTCATGGGGCCCCCAGTGCCTCGACTTACGCCAAGATCAAAGGCGTTGCCACCCAATCGAATGGAAGTTGGTATGTGGGAGGGGTTCAAGTCAGTGGTGCCACATTGACGGCCAATACCTTTTACGAAATCAAAGGCACTTGGTCAGGCTCGGTGTTGGTCGCATCTCGGGTAGAGGTGGAAGGCGAGCGCAGCTTCACCAACAGCTCTGGTCAAGCCTTGACTTATTCCAACGAGCTTTATGGCGCCGTCAGTAACTTGAGTGGCAACACCTTCACCGTTCAAGGCGTGAATGTGAATGCCAGTTCTGCCTACTTCCCCAGTGGCTCCGTTGCCACCCTCAGCAATGGCTCTTTTGTAGAGGTCAAAGGCAACTATGTGAGCGGCACCTTGAACGCAACAAAAGTAGATATCAAATACGCATCGAACAGCAACGCCAGCTCAGGCCGCGTGTTTGAAATGTACGGCCAGGTCGGCGCATGGTCTGGTGTCAACAGCACTTTCAACTTGACTCGATTGGGCGTGACCTACACCGCACAAACTTCAGCCAATACACGGTTCAAATATGGCACACCCAGCAACGGCAGTTATGTCGAAGTCAAAGGCTATATGGATGTCAACAACGTCTTCCAAATCATCAAACTAGAGTTGAAGAGCGGCTACCACGACTACGACGACTGAGTACTTAACCCAGCTCGCGCACCAAAGCAATGGCTTCGTCCACGCGTTCTACCGCATGCACTTTCAATCCTTCAATCGGTTTTTTAGGTGCATTCGCTTTAGGGATGATCGCGACGCTGAAGCCCAGTTTGGCGGCCTCTTTCAAGCGCTCTTGCCCGCGCGGTGCAGGCCGCACCTCGCCCGCCAAACCCACCTCACCAAAGGCGATGAAACCTTGGGGCAACGGTTTGCCGCGCAAGCTGCTTTGTATAGACAACAACACCGACAAGTCAGCCGCGGGTTCACTGATGCGAACCCCGCCCACCGCGTTGACAAACACATCTTGGTCCATGCACGCCACACCGGCATGGCGATGCAACACAGCCAACAACATGGCCAAGCGATCGCGGTCTAAACCCACGCTCAAACGTCGCGGCGATGGCCCGCCGCTATCGACCAAGGCTTGCACCTCCACCAGCATAGGTCGCGTGCCTTCCAGCGTGACCAGCACACAACTGCCGGGCACAGGCTCGGTGTGTTGGCTCAAGAAGATGGCGCTGGGGTTGCTCACGCCTTTCAAACCTTTTTCGGTCATGGCAAACACGCCAATTTCATTCACCGCCCCAAAGCGGTTTTTGATCGCACGCACCAGCCGGTAGGAAGAATGCGTGTCGCCTTCAAAGTAGAGCACCGTGTCCACCATGTGCTCCAACACACGCGGGCCTGCGAGTGCGCCCTCTTTGGTCACATGCCCCACCAACACCACCGCCGTGCCGGTGGACTTGGCCATGCGCGTGAGGTGCGCCGCGCATTCGCGCACCTGCGCCACCGAGCCCGGTGCGCTGGTGAGTTGATCGGAATACACGGTTTGGATCGAATCCATCACCACCACCGCAGGTTGCAATTTGTCCACCGTGGCCAACACTTTTTCAAGCTGTGTTTCGGCCAGCACTTGCACTTGAGAGTGGTCTAGGCCCAAACGGCGCGAGCGCAAGGCCACTTGTGCGCCCGACTCTTCGCCCGTCACATACAAGGTACGCATGCCGCTGCGCTGCAAGCCATCCATCGCTTGCAACAACAAGGTGGACTTGCCAATTCCGGGGTCGCCGCCAATCAACACCACACCCCCTTCGACCATGCCGCCACCCAACACACGGTCGAGTTCGTCTTGGCCCGTGGGCGTGCGCGCCACGTCTTGCGCTTCGATGTCTGAGAGCACCGCAACTTCTGAAGCAGGCGCCAACGCGGCCATGCCGGCGTAGCGATTTTTGGTGGTGGTGGCGGTCTCCACCACGCTTTCAATCAGTGTGTTCCAAGCCCCGCAGGACGGGCATTTGCCCAACCACTTGGCACTGATGCCACCGCAGTCGGTACAGGTGTATTGGGTTTTGTCTTTGGCCATCCCTAGATATTACTGGATAAATAGCCAGTATTTTGAGGGTCAGTCTTGGGTGAAACCCACACGCGCCGAGACCGCACACATCAGCTCATAGCCCACGGTGCCGGCGGCTCGCGCCACCTCGTCTATCGGTAACACCTCGCCGTTGCTGGCTTTGCCCCAGAGCGTGGCTTCGCTGCCAAAGCCTGCTTGTGGGCAAGGGTTGAGGTCCACAGCAATCATGTCCATGCTCACGCGACCCAGCGTGCGCGTGCGCACACCGTCCACCAACACGGGCGTGCCCGTGGGGCAGTGGCGTGGGTAGCCATCCGCGTAACCACAGGCCACGATACCGATACGCATCGACGCATCCGCCGTGAAAGAGGAACCGTAGCCCACGGTGTCTCCCGCTTTCAGTGTTTGCGTGGCAATGATTCGGCTGCGCAAGCTAAGCGTGGGTTGCAAATCCCATTGCGCGATGTTGCGCTGCGGAAAATCAGGCGCACTGCCATACAGCGCAATGCCGGGACGTACCCAGTCCGCAGCAACCGCCGCGTCACTGGCATGGCGCAACAAGCCGGCGCTGTTGCAGGTGCTGCGCTCGCCGGGCAAGTCTTCGGTGGTTTGGTTGAACGTGGCCATTTGCGCGGCAATGCCTTTG
>JBEEJP010000094.1:0-7480 GCA_041169125.1 Pseudomonadota bacterium | reverse complement strand
AAAAAACCATCTAAAGGAAACTCTTCATGACTCGCCAAATGACCCGTGGTTTTGCCTTAATCGCCCTGTTGGGTTTGGGCATGAACATGACCTACGCCGCCGACCCCGTGGTGAAAAAGTCGGATGCTGGCATTTGCCACGACAAAACCAGCAATTCGTACGGCAATACAAAAAAATTCACAGAATTTGCATCCATGGACGCCTGCATCAAAAGCGGTGGCCGTCCTGCCGCAGGCCAGGCTGCATCAGCAGCTGAGCCCATTGTGAAAAAATCTGACTCAGGCATTTGCCATGACCAAAACAGCGCGAGTTATGGTCAAACCAAAAAATTCACAGAATTCAAAACGGTGGATGAATGCCTCAAGAGCGGCGGCACATTGCCTAAAAAATAAGCCTAGCTTGAACAGTGCAGCGCTTGGAGCCCTGCACTGTTGTGCGCCACTTGGTCGAATATTCTTTGGCGAATTTCATTTTTACGACGCAATTGCGAACGCTTGTTCGAAGGCACTTCTTGCTCAGAACGCGCGACCCACTGAACAGGGCAAGCCCAATGCGTTTTAGAGAAGGACCGAGTGAAGCCTAGCTCTTCCCACAAAGCGTCATAACTTTGGCCCACACGCTGGGACAAACTGCGATAACCCGCATACACATGCGCAGAGTCCGTGACACCCGCAATGCCAGAGAGGCCCCAACCCGACGCCAAGCCTTGAAGCGCTGTCATCAAAATGTTTTGCGGGCGAGTCCGCTCCATTTTTTGGGTAACGATTTTGATTTCTTGCTGTGCAGAGCGCTGCCCCTGCATATTCCCGATCACCATCACGAGACCGTCGCCGTGTCCCCCAACAGAGATCGCTGGCAACACGCTAAATGCGGTTTTCATGACTGACACGTCGTTGAGCTTGAGGTGCATCTCTAGCTCGCCTTCCCGCCCCAAAGCGCGAGCTGGCAATAAGACGACACGAATGCTGCCCTCAGGGTAGGTCTGCGAAAAGAGCTCAAAGCCGTTGGATTGGTAAAACGCCCCTATTGCATCGGCACCAAAGCGTTGAATGAACCAATTGAAAAAAGCGAGCTGGGCTTGGGCTCGGTCAGCCACCTTCAAGCCACGCCACAGGTAGGAGCGCATCGGGCGCAACATCAAAGGCAACTCCTCTTGCGTGAGCGCCTTCAAATCATGGTCGATGAAAAAACCTCGCACCTGCTCAAGGTATGGGCGGCATAGGCGGTGACGCAAATGAAATTTCAGTCGACGTTTGGCGGTTTGCAACCAGCCGCCCGCCCCATCATCCGTGAGACGAAACAAATCTTCAGCAGTAGGGGTGGTTGTGGTGGGGTGAGACATCCAAGCCTGTCAACGAACACAAAAAAGCCCCTTCAACATGTGTTTCAGGGGCTCTTTGAAATTTGGAGCGGGAAACGAGGCTCGAACTCGCGACCTCAACCTTGGCAAGGTTGCGCTCTACCAACTGAGCTATTCCCGCGTGGAGTGTTTAATTCCGAAGCCGCTATTCTAATCACAAATTCACTTGTTTTTAACTCGACAGCAAAGAAAAAATCAATACCCGAGTGCTTTGGCAATTTTGTGGCGTGCAACGGTGGGTTTGGGGCATTGGCCTTTGGGCAACTCAAACCACGCCCGCACATCCGTCTCTAAGCCAACGCCGTGCATGTAGTTGTAAATCGCTTTTTTCAGCCCTCGCCCCAAAGTGTCGTGGTCGGTCCCGGTGGGGTCGATGAATGCAATGTCGTTCTTGGCAAAGCTCACAGGGGGCAACGGCACCACTTGCACGCCGTACTCAGCCGGGTTTTGCCCCACGGGGGAATGCACCGTGCACGCAAAGCGATGGAAAAACCCGCTCTGAATGCAGCCATTTTCAAAGAGTTGGCGCACGTACTCCAGCGCATCCACGGTGTCTTGCAGGGTTT
Source organism: Pseudomonadota bacterium (assembly GCA_041169125.1). Taxonomy (GTDB): domain Bacteria; phylum Pseudomonadota; class Gammaproteobacteria; order Burkholderiales; family Burkholderiaceae_C; genus Limnohabitans. Next base: position 5,554 of record JBEEJP010000094.1, on the reverse strand, counting down.
GGGTCGGAAAGCCATACATGAGGTAGGCATGAACCAAAATGCCCGCGTCTGAAAAGCCTTTGGTGACCTGCGCCACCTGTTCAACTGAGACCCCTTTTTTCATCAGATTCAGCAAACGATCAGAGGCCACCTCTAAGCCTCCCGACATGGCAATGCAACCACTCTGCGCCAACAGCTCTGCGAGCTCGGGGGTAAAGGTTTTTTCGAACCGAATATTGCCCCACCAAGAGATATGCACCTGGCGGCGCAGCAGCTCCTCCGCCAAGGCTTTCAGTGCTTTGGGTGGGGCGGCTTCGTCCACGAAGTGAAAGCCGGTCTGCCCTGTCTGCGCCACAATTTGCTCAATGCGATCCACCAAGGTTGAAGCAGCGGCTGTTTCGTAGCGAGAGATGTAGTCGAGGCTCACATCGCAAAAACTGCATTTTTTCCAATAGCACCCATGCGCAATTGTGAGTTTGTTCCAACGTCCATCGCTCCACAAGCGATGCATGGGGTTGAGCATGTCCAGCAACGACAAATAACGGTCCAAGGGCAAGCCATCCCAAGTGGGGGTGCCTACCTCTTCAAAAGGGATATCGGGTTCAGCCCAATTCATGAACTGCACCTGCCCTGATGCTTGGCGGACAAACGTGCGCACCAAACGCTGAACGCTGCGTTTGCCTTTCAAGTGCTCAATCAAGGCGAGTAACGGTCGCTCACCCGCGTCCAAGCTGATGAAGTCCACATAGTCAAACACACGGGGTTCGGTCAGCTCGCGCAGCTCGGTGTTGACGAAACCGCCGCCTAAGCCAATCCGAATGTGCGGATGATGCGCCTTGATGGTCTGGGCCATGCGAAATGCCGCATACACAGCCCCAGGAAATGGGACCGACAGCAACACCAGCTGGGGTTGGTGATGGTCGATCGCCGCCAAGGTCAACGCATGGAGTGTGCGATCCACCAAGGTGGGAGCTGCCGCGAGGGCCTGCGCCAAGGGCTCAAAGGTGGCTTGACTGCCTGCCAGCTGCTCGGCGTAACGGACAAACTCAAACCGGCTATCCACGGCGTCACGCAACACATCCGCCAAGTCGTTCAGGTACAACGTGGCCAAGTGCCGCGCACGGTCTTGTTGCCCCAGCGCACCAAAGGCCCAAGCCAACGGGTCGCCGCTGTCCTCATCGTCATATGCGTCTAAGGCAGCAAAGCGAGGCCCTTCAGGCAAAAAGCCACGGCCGGCAATGCGATGACTCAAGGTCGGGTCTTTGCCCTGCAAAAAGGCAATCACCGGCGCAATGGTGGATTGGTAGCGCTCAAAGTAATCCAAGAAGTAATTGACACAGGCCGTGCGATCCGCTTCAGGCTGTGCCAGCGCACCCTCGCGCACGTGCGCCAGGCCTTCGGGTGTGAACAACGCCAACACCAGTGCCAACGCCAAGTCTTCTTGCACGGCATCCATACCCTGAGACCGCAAAAACCCCGTCAAATAAGCCGTGGACGGGTAAGGCGTGTTGAGTTGTGTCATCGGTGGGATGAGGCTCAAGATGCGAAAAGAAGATGACACGGACGAGGATTGAGACATGGTGGACACCATTATCGACGGGGCTCATTGGCACAAGCCCCAAGCCCATGTACGAATAAATTCTGGAAAAATCATCAAAATCACTAAAGCCTATTGGTTTGATGCCGAAAACCCATGGCTAACTCTCTTTTTAACCACAACAAGGACATTACTGTGAGCAACATGACCCCTACTTGCGCCTGCTGCGGCCCACTTCAATTGGCCGGCAATCACTCACGCCGAGGCTTCTTAGCCGCAGGTGCCGCGACTGTGGCTGGCGGCTTGATGGGCCTCTCGCCTTTCCAAGCACACGCTGCCAGTGGCAACTACGAAGCCATGTTGGTGAACTGTATTGACCCACGCTTTACCACCTTGAGCTGGCAGTACATGGGTTTGCTGCAAGGGATCAGCCGTGACAAGCTGACAGACAACTACAGCCAATTCGTCATTGCTGGCGGTCCCATTGGTGCTGTTCACCCCAAGTTCTCCGCTTGGCACAAGACCTATTGGGACAACTTGGACATCACGGTGTCTTTGCACCACATCAAACGCGTGGTCGGCATCACCCACCGTGATTGCGGCGCCGCCAAACTCGCCTTCGGCGACGACAAAGTGGCCGATAAGCACGATGAAACCGAAGCCCATGCAGAGGCCTTGAACGAGTTCCGCCGTCAAGTGCTCAAGCGCCACCCCAAGCTCAGCGTCATCACGGGCGTGATGAGTTTGGATGGACGCGTGGATTTGATTGGTTAAACCGTTAAAGCCTTGGCACCTTGAACCGATATATAGGGTTCAAGGTTGCTTAGGTTTATGACCGCTCTCGCCACCAGCCCGAAGTTTGAGGGCGCGTGTGGACTCCAATTCACCGCCGAGAGCGGTCCCCTTTTTATCGACAAGCGGCCTCGTGCATCCGGTAATGTCGGATGTCATCAAAATGCAAAGGCGTTTTGATGAATTGTTTGGCAAACTCTGAATTGCTCTGCTGAATGAACGTGTCCTTGCCCTGGTGGGTGATGAAGGGCACTTTACCCACCATATCGCGGTAAAAAATTCGCTCCATCAACTGAATCGTTTGCTCTTGACAATTGATTTCGTACGTCGACTGCTCAGATGAGTAGTTGTACAAAGTCACCTTCACAACGGCTTTGGGCGTGTGAAATGGCACTTTGGCATCCACTGGCATTTGCGTGAATGTGCGCAGCACCTTGATCTTTCCCTTGTCCTCCACTGGCGCGTAGTAGTAGTCGTTGGCGCCGTGGTTGTTGTTGGTCAGAAACACCCAACCCGCCCACAGGGTTGAATGCCACACAACAGCACAGAGTAAAAATAAATATTTAGACATAAGGTACTTGGATTTTATTTGCAAACACATCGCCACCACGGCCAAGTATGAAGCGAGATAAATCATGGAAAATTGCACACATGACTGATACAAACACACAACGCCCTGCCCTACCCGATCATTTGTCGATTGACCCACGCAGCCCACACTATGCTGCGGCCGTGTTTGAGCACGACATTGGCATTCGCTTCAATGACAAAGACCGCTTTGATGTGGAAGAGTACTGCCTGTCTGAAGGCTGGATCAAAGTGCCTGCGAACAAAACACTGGACCGAAAAGGCAAACCTTTGCTCATCAAACTCAAAGGCAAGGTCGAAGCGTTTTATCGTTGATGGCATTGACGTCGCACCACAAAAGGTAAGCACATGAGCAAAGCATATTTGGTTGGGCAAATCACAATCACCAACCCACAAGCCTATGCGGCGTACGCGGCCCAAGTTCCACACACCATTGCTGCCTACGGCGGTCGCTACTTGGTGCGCGGCGGTCATGCCACACAACTCGAAGGCCAAGCACAAGGCGAACGCAACGTGGTCGTTGAGTTTGCAAGCCGTGACGTCGCTGAGGCTTGGTACCACAGCGAAGCCTACCAAGCCATCATTGCGCACCGCATCAACAACTCGATAGGCAGCATTGCCATCGTGGATGGCTACGACGCATGAAGTTAACGCGCCTTCAAACCATCTGCCTTGCATGCTTTCTCGTAAGCCTACTGCCAGCCTATTGGTTTGCAAATTGGCGCTACGAAGCGCAATTGGGCAGTCTGAACGACCGGCTGGAAAAAGAGCAAGCCCTACACGCCAGTGTTGACAAGCTCATGAGCAATTGCGAAAAACTTGCTGCTCGCCCTGAGATGACGTATGACGCCACGCATCAAATTTGCAACCAAGGCAGCGATCTTCACATGCGAACTCAGCAAGCCATGGACACCGTGGCACACGATAAAGCAAGCAATGATCTCAAGTGGTACCGTGACTTTGCGCTCATCGCCTTAGGCGTCAATCTATTCGCCTTTGCGCTGTACAAGGCCAATGCTTATTTGAAGCGAGAAGTCGACTAAGACTTGCAGAGCAGTCCCGTGATTTAAAAATCACGCCATCAACTTTTTGAACCCCACGCAGCCACCCCTCCCCCCAAGGCTGGAGGCGTCAGCTCTGAAGTCAAGCGCTGACCATCCATCAACATAGGCTGCGCGATCATGGGGGGCACACTTGGGTCTGCGGATGTGAGTTTCATGCCACGCGCCAGCACGTGCGGGTGCACCATCACCTGCTCCACATCCAAAATCGGCGAGCACGGCACACCCGCTTTGTCCAGCAGCTGCACCCACTCTTGTGTATCACGCTGCATCATCCACGCGGTGAGCATCGGCACCAAGGTTTGACGATTTTTCACACGCGCAGGATTCGTTTGGTACGCGAGATCTGCTGCCACCTCGGCGTGTCCAGCGGCGACACAAAACCGCTCAAACTGACCGTCGTTACCAACAGCCAGCACCATGTGTCCATCACGTGTTGGGAAGACCTGATAGGGCACGATGTTCGGATGCGCGTTGCCCATGCGCGTGGGGTGCGTATGCCCCACCAACTCATTACTGGCTTGATTGGCAAGCATGGCCACCTGCACATCAAACAGGGAGGCATCAATATGGCGCCCCTTTCCTGTGGTGTGTCGTTCGTGCAGCGCCGCAAGAATCGCCGTGGTTGCGTACACCCCCGTCATGAGATCCGTCACGGCAACGCCCACCTTTTGAGGCTCACTGCCTTTTTCACCCGTCACGCTCATCAGCCCAGCTTCTGCCTGAATTGCAAAGTCATATCCAGCTTTGTGAGAAAGCGGGCCTTGCTGCCCGTAGCCTGTGATGGAGCAATAAATCAAACGTGGATTCAATTTCTGCAAACTAGGCGCGTCCAACCCATATTTGGCTAGCTGGCCCACTTTGTAGTTCTCGATCAATACATCTGCATCGACCACCAATTGTTTGATTTGAGCAATGCCTTCAGCACTCGCAATATCGATCGCAATGGAGCGCTTACCGCGATTGGCGCACAAGAAGTAGGCTGCCACACGCCCATCGCCCTCACCCCACCAAGGGGGGCCCCATGTGCGGGTGTCATCACCTACGCCCGGACGCTCGACTTTGATCACATCAGCGCCGTAATCTGCCAGCATTTGACCCGACCAAGGACCCGCCAAGACGCGAGACAAATCGAGCACACGCACACCCGCAAGTGGCTTGGGCGCAGAGGCACGAGTCAAACCTGTCATGGCGTTACCTCTTTGGTCAGTTCGAGAAAGCCGCAATCCCCGTGATGGCGCGGCCCAGAATGAGCGCGTGCACATCGTGCGTGCCCTCGTAGGTGTTCACGACTTCAAGGTTGACCAAGTGACGCGCCACACCAAACTCGTCGCTGATGCCATTGCCCCCCATCATGTCGCGGGCCATGCGTGCGATGTCTAAAGACTTGCCGCAGCTGTTGCGCTTCAAGATCGATGTGATCTCGACCGCAGCAATGCCCTCGTCTTTCATGCGTCCCAAGCGCAAGCAACCTTGCAGACCCAAGCTGATGTCGGTGAGCATGTCTGCGAGTTTCTTTTGAATCAGCTGATTGGCCGCCAAAGGACGACCAAACTGTTGACGGTCCAACACGTATTGGCGCGCGCGGTGATAGCAG
>JBEEJP010000093.1:0-7483 GCA_041169125.1 Pseudomonadota bacterium | reverse complement strand
TCGCACTTAAAACCTTGGCTTGGTACCTCACAGACTCGGTGGGCTTGCTGTCTGATGCGATGGAGTCTGTGGTCAATTTGGCCAGCGCCGTGTTCGGGCTGATGATGGTCACGGTGGCTGAAATGCCTGCCGATGAAGATCATCCCTACGGGCATCACAAAGCCGAGTATTTTTCTTCGGGCTTTGAGGGCATCCTCATTGTGGTGGCCTCACTGGGCATCATGTGGGCTGCGGGGCATCGTATTTTTGATCCCCAACCGCTGGAACAAGTGGGCATTGGTTTGGCCTTGTCGATTGCCAGCTCGGCCTTGAACGGTTTGCTGGCATGGGTCATGTTCAAAGCCGCCAAAGCTCACCGTTCGGTGGCACTGGATGCAGATGCGCGTCACTTGGTCACCGATGTGTGGACCTCGGCGGGCGTGGTGGTCGGCATCGGCTTGGTCAGCTGGACGGGATGGTTGTGGCTGGATGCTGTGGTCGCTTTTGGCGTGGCCTTGAACATTCTGCGAGAAGGTTGGCATTTGATTTGGAATGCCTCACAAGGCTTGATGGACGAGGCCGTGGAGCCTGAAGTGTTGGCGCAAATTCATGCGGTCCTCCACGATGTCTCCATGACCCACGAAGAAGTGGGCGCAGACCACACCCACATCGTGCGGTTTGATCACATCATCACTCGCAAAGCGGGCCAGCGTCGTTTTGTGGATTTGCACATGCACATGCCTGCCGAGTGGACTTTAGGTCGTGCCGCCATGTTCCGTGGCAATGTCGAGCAAGCCTTGATGAAAGAGGTGCCTGGCTTGCGTGCCACCATTCAACTGTTGCCCAACGATGTGGAAGCCCATCTCGACGACCCGCTGGATACGCCCGCACCCCTGTGATACCTCGCGTTGACGAACGCGTGCTTGAAGAAAGATCAATCTGTGAAAGCTGTGTTGCAACGCGTCAGTCAAGCGCATGTGGTGGTCGAGGGGCAAACGGTGGGCGAGATTGCGCAAGGTTTGATGGTGTTGCTGTGCGCCGAAAAGGGCGACACCGAAGCCACAGGCCAAAAAATGCTCGACAAAATTTTGAAGCTGCGCGTGTTCTACGACGATGCAGGCAAGATGAACCGCAGCGTCACCGATGTGCAAGGTGGTTTGCTCGTCGTCAGTCAATTCACGCTGGCCGCCGACACCAGCAGCGGCACACGCCCGAGCTTTACCAGTGCGGCCCCTGCCGACGAAGGCCGCCGCTTGTATGACGCGTTTGTGGCGCAAGCCAAAGCACAGCACCCGCAGGTGCAAACAGGCATTTTTGGCGCAGACATGCAAGTGCATTTGGTCAACGACGGGCCAGTGACCATCCCGATCACGATAATCGGTGCATGACCGATCACACACACACCGCCACAACCTTTGCTTCTCTGGGCCTCGCGTCTGCCGCGCTCGATAACTTGACGCAACTGGGCTACGCCCAAATGACCCCCATTCAAGCCGCCAGTTTGCCCCTCACGTTGGCAGGCCGTGACTTGATCGCCCAAGCCAGCACGGGCAGCGGCAAAACGGCTGCCTTTGGCATTCCCTTGGTGGCCAAACTAGACGCTGCGCAGTTCGACGCACAAGCCTTGGTGTTGTGCCCCACCCGTGAGTTGGCCGATCAGGTTACACAAGAAATTCGCCGCTTGGCGCGTGCGGTGGGCAACATCAAAGTGGTCACCTTGTGCGGGGGTGTGGCGCTGCGCGGGCAAACCCAAAGTTTGGAGCACGGTGCGCATGTGGTGGTTGGTACGCCCGGACGCATCATGGACCACTTAGAGCGTGGTTCACTCAGCCTGCAAGGTTTGAAGATGTTGGTGCTCGATGAAGCCGACCGCATGTTGGACATGGGCTTTTTTGACGACATCGCCAAAGTCGCGCGTCAGTGCCCCCAAGACCGTCAAACCTTGTTGTTCTCGGCCACCTACCCGGAGGGCATTGCCAAGCTGGCTTCGCAGTTCATGCGCGAGCCGCAAACCGTGAAGGTGCAAGCGCAACACGATGCGCAAAAAATCAAACAGATTTTTTATGAGGTGAGCCACAGCGAGCGTTTGCATGCCGTGTCGCAGTTGCTCAACCACTTTCGCCCTGAGTCGACGCTGGCGTTTTGCAACACCAAGCAGCAATGCCGCGACTTGGTGGCTGTGTTGCAAGCCCAAGGCTTCAGTGCCTTGGCGTTGTTTGGTGAACTCGAGCAACGCGAACGCGACCAAGTGCTGGTGCAGTTTGCCAACCGCAGTTGCTCGGTGCTGGTGGCCACCGATGTGGCCGCGCGTGGTTTGGATGTGGCCAACCTAGAAGCCGTCATCAATGTGGACGTGACGCCCGACCCCGAGGTGCATATCCACCGCATTGGCCGCACGGGCCGAGGCGATGCTGAAGGCTTAGCCCTCTCGTTGGTCAGCATGGATGAGATGGGCTATGTCGGCCGGATTGAGCTGCTGCAAAATCGCGAGTCCACTTGGGCGCCGTTGAGCAGTCTCACGCCCGCAGCAGGCGGCACATTGCAGCCGCCCATGGCGACTTTGCAAATTGTGGGCGGACGCAAAGAAAAAATTCGCGCAGGCGATGTGTTGGGCGCACTCACCGGTGAAGCTGGCTTTGCCAAAGAGCAAGTGGGCAAGATCAACGTGAATGAGTTTTCTACCTACGTGGCCGTGGCGCGCAGCATCGCCCGTGAAGCCGTCCAACGTTTGAGTGCGGGGCGCGTCAAAGGCAAGACGGTGAAGGTGCGCTTGCTCGAAGATGCTGCGGGCCGTTGATCACGGGCTGCATCAATAAGGGCAGGGCAGTCCCAGCTCAGCCATGATGAGCATTTCTAAAGTCTCCATCTCGATGGCGTCTTTGTCTGAAGTCTCGTGGTCATAGCCCTGCGCATGCAAAGCGCCATGAATTAGCAAATGCGCATAGTGCGCTTGCAGCGACTTGCCTTGCTCTTTGGCTTCGCGTGCCACCACGGGGGCGCACAGCACGAGGTCGGCCATCACCCTGGGGGCTTGCATGTAGTCAAACGTCAGCACATTGGTGGCGTAGTCTTTGTTGCGGTAGCTGCGGTTGAGCGACTGGCCTTCTTGGGCGTCCACAATGCGCACTGTGATTTCGGCGTCATGTGCCAACGCGCTGCGAATGCAGCGGTTCACAAATGCCCGTGGCAGCGCCGCTTTGTGGCGCGCAACGTCGGTGAGTTCGCCAAATTGCAAGGTGAGGTCTAAGGTGGGCAGGGCCATGGTTTTAAGCTTGTTTGCGTGAGGGGGCGCCGGTGGTAGCGCTTCGTTGGGCGTCATACGCATCCACGATGCGGGCGACCAGTGGGTGGCGCACCACATCGGCACTGGTGAAGTGTGTGGTGGAGATGCCTTTGACGCGTTTCAATACACGCTCGGCATCAATCAAACCACTGAGTTGGCCTTTGGGTAAGTCAATCTGGCTCACATCGCCCGTGACCACCGCTTTGGCCCCAAAGCCAATGCGGGTGAGGAACATCTTCATTTGTTCGGGCGTGGTGTTTTGCGCCTCATCCAAAATCACAAACGCGTTGTTGAGTGTGCGTCCGCGCATGAAGGCCAGCGGCGCAATTTCAATCGCATTGCGTTCAAACGCTTTTTGCACGCGGTCAAAACCCATCAGGTCGTACAGCGCGTCGTACAGCGGGCGCAGATACGGGTCGACTTTTTGGCCTAAGTCGCCGGGCAAGAAGCCCAGTTTTTCGCCGGCTTCCACAGCAGGGCGGGTTAGCACAATGCGTTGCACAGCGCTGCGCTCCAGCGCATCCACGGCGCAGGCCACGGCCAAATAGGTTTTACCGGTGCCGGCAGGGCCAATGCCAAAGCTAATGTCGTGCGCTGCAATGTTCTCGAGGTACGCGGCCTGTGTGGGCGTGCGTGGGCGCAAATCGGTGCGGCGGGTGTGGAGTGTGGGCGTGTCATCTTCCTCCATACCGCTGTCGCCCGCCAGCATGAGTTGTACTTGCTCTGGGGGAATGGCTTTGGCGGCGCGCTCGTACAAGGCTTGCAACACTTCCAAAGCGCGGGTGGCTTTGGCTTTGTGGCCATCTACTTTGAACTGCTCGTGGCGGTGGGCAATTTTCACGTCCAGCGCCAACTCGATGGTGCGCAGGTGCTCGTCGGTGGGGCCGCACAAATGGGACAAACGCGTGTTGTTGTGCGGGGTGAAGGTGTGGCGAAGAATCAAGTCGATAATCTCGAAAAAGGGTATCCCCAATGATAGGCAAGTTAACAGGCATCCTCAGCGAAAAAAATCCACCCCAGGTGCTGGTGGATTGCAACGGCGTGGGCTACGAAGTCGATGTGCCCATGAGCACGTTTTACAACCTGCCCGCCACCGGCGAAAAAGTCTCACTCCTCACACACTTTGTCGTGCGTGAGGATGCACAAATTTTGTATGGCTTTGGCACCGCGGCTGAGCGCGCCACATTTCGTTTGCTCATCAAAATCTCTGGTGTGGGCCCACGCACCGCGCTGGGTATTTTGAGCGGCATGAGTGCGGATGAGCTGGCCCGTGCCGTGTCTGACCAAGAGGCGGGCCGCCTCACCAAAGTGCCGGGCATTGGCAAAAAAACCGCCGAGCGTTTGTTGCTCGAACTTAAAGGTAAATTGGGCGCTGATCTGGGGCCCAGCACATCGGCGGCATCGGGCAACCAAAGCGACATCTTGCAAGCTCTGCTGGCCTTGGGCTACAGCGACAAAGAGGCCTCGGCTGCACTCAAGGCCTTGCCTGCCGATGTGGGCGTGAGCGAGGGCATCAAGCTGGCGCTCAAGAGTTTGGCGAAATAAACCATGAGCATCCAAACCGACGACTTTGGCGACTTCACCCCTGCACCCCGCGTGGTGTCTGCCGCACCCGTGTCTCCCAACGAAGAGGCGATTGAACGCGCCTTGCGTCCCAAGCTGCTGCAAGAGTATGTGGGGCAGCCCAAGGTGCGCGAGCAGTTGGAAATTTTCATTGGCGCGGCCAAAAAACGCAGCGAGGCTTTGGACCATGTGCTGCTGTTTGGGCCGCCCGGTTTGGGTAAAACCACACTGAGCCACATCATTGCGCAAGAGCTGGGTGTGAACCTGCGCTCCACCAGCGGCCCTGTGCTGGAAAAGCCCAAAGACTTGGCCGCTTTGCTCACGGGCTTAGAGAAAAACGATGTCTTGTTCATCGACGAAATTCATCGACTCTCGCCTGTGGTGGAAGAAATTTTGTATCCCGCACTCGAGGACTACCAAATCGACATCATGATCGGCGAAGGTCCTGCGGCGCGCAGCATCAAACTCGATTTGCAACCCTTCACCTTGGTGGGCGCCACCACACGTGCGGGCATGTTGACCAACCCACTGCGTGACCGCTTTGGCATCGTCTCGCGCTTGGAGTTTTACAGCGCCGAAGATTTGCTGCGCATCGTCATGCGCAGCGCGGGCTTGCTGGAGACGCCGATTGACGAAGCCGGTGGCTTTGAGATTGCCCGCCGCTCACGTGGCACACCTCGCATTGCCAACCGTTTGCTGCGCCGCGTGCGCGACTATGCGGATGTCAAAGGCACAGGCCGCATCACCCAAGAAATGGCGCAAAAAGCGCTGGCCATGTTGGATGTAGACCCGCAAGGCTTCGATCTGATGGACCGCAAGTTGCTCGAAGCCGTGATCCACCGCTTTGATGGCGGTCCTGTGGGCCTAGACAACATCGCCGCCAGCATTGGCGAAGAGCGCGACACGATTGAAGATGTGATTGAGCCGTATCTGATTCAACAAGGCTTCTTGCAGCGCACGCCCAGAGGGCGCACAGCCACGCTGGCTGCTTATCGCCACTTGGGCGTCACGCCGCCGAAGTCGGCGGCAGATTTGTTCAACGAATAACGCGACTTAAGTGCTGGTCTCGTCGCGCGGGGCGTCATGGCTCTCGTCGAAGTGCGACACGTCACCCCAGCCCACCAAGCTCAAACCCTGGGGCGTCCAGAGCAAGCGGTTGATGGCCGCATTGCCCAAATGCCAAGTGCGTGGAGCTTCTACCGATTGGTTGGTGGCCAAGCGGTACAGCGCATCCATCACACCGCCGTGGGCCACCAACACAATTTGCCCACCGATGTGTTGACTGGCCAAGGTGTCCACACACAGGCGAATGCGTTCACGCAAGGCTGTGAGTGATTCGCCGCCTGAAGGGGCCCAGTGCGGATCGCGGCCTCGCCACAGCCTGCACTCTTCTGGATGTTGGGTTTCAATCTCGGCCCAAGTTTTGCCTTGCAAGTGACCGAAGTGACGCTCACGCAATTGCAGGTGAGGTGTGACTTGTGCCGGTGTGGGCGTGCGTGCCATCAAGCGTGCAGGTGCGGTGGCAATGGCTTGTGCGGTTTCAAAGGCGCGACGCAAGTCACTGCTGTAAATCGCTTGGATGGGTTCTTCTGCCAAGGCGTGTCCCACACGCTCTGCTTGCCAACGACCGGTTTCATTGAGGTCAATGTTCAGATGGCCTTGAATGCGTGTGTCCACATTCCACAGGGTTTCCCCGTGGCGGATGGCGAGAATTCGGGTGACTTGCATGGGGGCTTAGTTTAAAGATGGAAAAATCATGCAAAATAGCACGACCGTTCTTTTTCTGATTTTGTTTTGATTCACACGCATGAGCACATCACGCCCCCCCACTGCGACTGACAGCAAGGCATTGCAAAAAGGCCAACAAACCAAGGCTGCGATTGTGGATGCCGCATTGGGCTTGGCCACTCAAATTGGCTTGGAAGGCTTAAGCATTGGTGCTTTGGCCGAGGTGGCGCGCATGAGCAAATCGGGCGTGTTCGCCCATTTTGGCTCGCGTGAGGAATTGCAAATCTCTGTGGTGCGTGAGTACCACCAACGCTTTGAGGCCGAGGTCTTTCTGCCCATTTTGAAAGTGGCGCGTGGTTTGCCACGCTTGCGTCAGCTGTTCGCCAATTGGACCAAGCGCACGTCGGCAGAGATTGATTCGGGCTGCCTCTACATCAGCGGTGCGGCAGAGTTTGATGACCGCCCCGGCCCTGTACGCGATGCCTTGGCCAGCTCGGTCAAAACTTGGTTGGCCGCGGTGCATCGCACGGTGGTGCAAGCGCGTGACGAAAGACATTTGGCAGCAGATATGGATGCCGAACAAATGGTGTTTGAGTTGCACGGCCTCATCTTGGCTTTGCAATACGAAGCGCGTTTCTTGCGTTCATCCAAATCGTTGGCCCGCACCCACCAAGGGTTTGAAAATATTTTGCAGCGCTACGGCGCCCATGACACCACCCCAGCCCCCAAAGCAAGCGCGAAGCGCACCACCTCTTCATCCAAAAAATAAGGAGACACACCATGCCCAGCTACACCCCTCCCTTGCGCGACATGCAGTTTGTGTTGCACGAAGTGCTGCACGTCACTGATGATTTGAAGCAAATGCCCAAGCACGCAGAGATGGATGCAGACACGATGACGGCGGTGCTCGAAGAAGGCGGCAAATTTGCC